>JAYUMO010000273.1:0-2790 GCA_043762555.1 Gemmatimonadaceae bacterium
TGAGTACGCCGAGTGCCGAGCGCAAAGTGCCGAGACCCGCCGTTCGTTGGCCCGCGGAATGGGAACCCCACACTGCCACCTGGCTCGCCTGGCCCCACCACGAGCCCGATTGGCCGGGGAAGTTCGAGCCGATCCCCTGGGTGTACGCGGAGATCGTGCGCGCGCTCCACGCGCACGAGCGCGTGGAGATCCTCTGTCAGGATGAGGACACGCGCGCCCGCGCGCTCGAGACGCTGCGCGCGCATGCCGTGGATCTTTCGCGCGTGGGAACGCACGTCGTCCCCACCGATCGCGTGTGGGCGCGCGACTCCGGCCCCACCGGCGTGCTCGATGGGACGGGCGCCCTCCGCTGGGTGGGATGGCGGTTCAATGCCTGGGCGAAGTACGACGACTACACGCGCGATGCCGCCGTGGCCGCGGCGATCGCGACGACCAGCGGCGCGCCGCTCGTGAGAGCCACGCGCGCCGACGGCAGCCCCCTCGTGCTCGAGGGCGGCGGGCTCGAGACCGATGGCGCGGGCACGATGCTCGTGACCGAAGAATGGCTCCTCTCCGACGTCCAGGTGCGCAACCCGGGCCTGGATCGCGCCGCGTACGAGCGCGCCTTCGCTGAGTGGCTCGGTATCGGGCGCACGATCTGGCTGGGCGAGGGCTGCGTGGGCGATGACACGCACGGTCACATCGATGACGTCGCGCGCTTCACCGACCCCCACACCGTCGCGCTCGCGTACGAGCCCGACCCGCGCGACGACAATCACGCGCGCTCGGCGGACAATCTCCGGCGCCTGGAGCTCGCCGCGCGCGATCACCCCAGCGGGCTGCGCGTGGTGAAGCTCCCCTTCCCGCGCGCCGTCATGATGGACGGCCAGCGGCTCCCCGCCAGCTACGCGAATTTCTACGTCGCGAACGGCGTCGTGCTCGTCCCAACGTTCAACGACCCCAACGACCGCATGGCGCTGGACGCGCTGGCCGGCCTCTTCCCGACGCGCGCGATCGTGGGCATCCACGCGGTGGATCTCGTGTGGGGGATGGGCACGCTGCACTGCCTCACGCAGCAACAGCCGAGCGCCGGCCGCGGTGCCTGATGCGGCGCGCGCGCCGCACGAGCTTCCGTGCGACGCGCGTTCGGGCCGGGTGGCTGCCGCCGACTACGGCCTGAGCGGCGCCGGCATCTGGATCATCGGGATCGCGCTCGACGACACCTGTGGCATCTGGCCGTTCCACTTCTTCGCCAGCTCGTACTGCACGAGCGTCGGCGTGATGCTCTCCGCCAGCAGCCGGTTCGCCCGCGCCTGCGCCTCGGCCTCGGCGATGATCGCCTTCGCGCGCCCCATCGCCTTGATCGAATCGCCCTGCGCCTGGAACTTGTTCTTCTGCAGCTCGTTCTCCGACGTCAGCGCCTGCTGCTGCATCACGTTCTTCTGGTTGATCGCTTCGATCACCGACGATGGCGGGCGCAGCTCGTTGATCGTGAACTGCCGCACGAGGATGCCGAAGGGCGCCAACCGCTTCTCGAGCATCGCCGCAACGCGCGCCGTCGCCTCGGCCTTCTTCGGGCCGATCACGTCCGCGATCGGCTCGTTCCCCACCACTTCCTGCAGCGCCTGACGGATCGACTGCTTCACGTACGTATGCTCGATCGTCACCACGTCGGTGCGGAAGGTCGTGTACAAGTACGGCACCTTCGCGTGCTCCAGCTCGAACGACATCGAGACGTCCAGCGAGAGCGGTTGTCCCTCCACGCTGTTCACGTTGATCTCATCGTTGAACTGCGATCCCTCGTTGGTGGTCCGCGTCAGCACCAACGTCTGCATGTAGGTGGGGTACTCCATGACCCCGGTCGTCAACGGATTGCGCGCGTGCAACCCGGGGCCGAGCGGGACCGAATCGATCCCGCCGCCGATCTTGTGGATCACGATGCCGACGTGGCCGGGGTTGATGTACACGACCGTCAAGCGGACCAGGATCAAGAACGCGATCGCTCCCACCCCCATCGCCAACGTCTTGAACATCGATCCGCCGAACGCGCGGTACTCGTTTTCCATGGTGTGATTCCTCCGATGAGTGCGCTACCCGAGCGAGTCCCGCACCGCTTCACGGAAGCAGTCGGGACAGATCCGTTCGCCGCTAGCGAGGCGGACGAGCTCGTACTCCTGATGAGGGCCGTGGACTGGGCACCCCGCTTCCGCTTCACGCTCGATGCGCCTCCGGTTCTCCGTTTGTCGGAGGCGGACGCCCAACGGCGTGTACGTCTTCAGGGCAAGAAAAATGAGAGCGGCCACCGTCACGATCGCCGCGACGAACAGCACGCTCTCGAACATGATGGCCATCATAGACCCTAACATAACGAGAATGGCGCGGGACTGTTTCGCGTGCCGCCCAACCCGAGGAGGATCATGGAGTTGGAACGCTTGTTCGCGCGTTGGGATCGGTTGACCTCGGGGCCTCGGCGGCCTACTATCCGCCTCGCATGATATCCGCCCCCTTCCTCCCCCGTCGCCCCCGTCGCCCCCGGCGCCCCCGGCGCCCCCGTCGCCCCCGGCGCCGCCTGCTCGTCGCGCTCGTCGCGCTCGCCGCGGCGTCGATGGCCTTCCTGCCGCCCGCCGCCTCCGCGCAGGAGGGGGTGCGCGTGACGCCGCCGTACATCGCGTACACGCCCTTCGCCGCGTTCGGCCGCGGCGCCATCGCCGTCCGCGATTCACTGGTGGCGCTCGCGCGGGCGCAGTTGGGCCGGCGCTATCGCCATGGCGGCGAGTCGCCGGCGCGCGGATTCGACTGCAGCGGGCTCGT
>JAYUMO010000274.1:0-1892 GCA_043762555.1 Gemmatimonadaceae bacterium
AGGATCGCGACCCGCTCGCCGTACGGCCGGCCCGCCCACGCGCGCTGCGCCCCGCGCGCGGCGGTGACGGCCGCGTCCACCTCCGCGGCGCGCGCCGTATCGAAGGTGCCGAGCACGACCGACGTGTCGATGGGGCTCCGATCGACGAGCGGCTCGGCATTCGTCGAGATCCCGCGGCCGCCGATGTACAGCGGATAGCGCTTCCCCGCCGCGCCGCGCGTGCGCGCCACCGCCTCGTCGAACGCGCGGTGGAAGGCGTCGAGGTCCACGTTGGTGGAGGTGTACGTGATCTTCGACGGCTGCGCGGTGGTGGTCATGCGGACTTTGTTCTGGGCACGGCGGCGCGGGACAAGGTGGCCTCGAGCGCCGCCTCGAAACGCGTCACGATCTCACGGATCTCGGCGTCGGTGATGACGAAGGGGGGCGCGATCATCACGAGGTCGCCGCGCTCGCCGTCGGCCTGGCCCACGTTCGGCCAGACCACGAGCCCCGCGTCGAGCGCGCAGTCGGCGAAGGTCTCGGCGAACTTGGCGGCGCGCGGGAAGGGCTCGCGCGACTCGGCGTCGAGCACGAACTCGACGCCGGCGAGCAGGCCGCGCCCCCGCACGTCGCCCACGTGCGGCATCGCGAGCAACGACTGCAATTCCGTGTGCAGCACCGGCCCCATCGCCGCGCACCGCTCCACGAGACGGTGCTCGCGCAGGTAGCGCACCGTCGCGTTGCCCGCGGCGCAGAGCACCGCGTGATGCGAGAAGGTCTGCGCGTGCATGAGCCCGCCCGAGCGGCGCGCGAGCACGTCGACGATCCGCTCGGGCGCCGCCACGGCGGAGAGCGGCACGTACCCGCCCGCGATCCCCTTCCCCATCGTCATGATGTCCGGCGTCACGCCGTACGCCTCGATCGCGCTCCACGTGCCGGTGCGCCCCGCGCCGCTCAGCACCTCGTCGGCGATGAAGAGCAGATCGTGCCGCTCGCAGATGTCGCGCACGGTGCGGTAGAAATCCGCGCGCGGCGTCACGGCGCCGGTGGACGAGCCGCCCACCGGCTCGGCGATGAACGCCGCGATCGTCTCCGCCCCTTCTTGCAGGATCGTGTGCTCGAGCGCCGTACCGGAACAGGTGGGACACGCGGGATCCTCGCCGCGGCACTCGCAGCGGTACGAATACGGCGCCGGCACGCGGATCACGTCCGTGAGCCACGGGCTGAAGAAGGTGCGGTAGTGATCGCGCGCCGATGCCGAGAGCGCCAGCATCGTGTTGCCGTGGTAGCCGGGCGAGTACGCGATGATCTTCCGCTTGGCGGGGCGCCCCAGCTCCACCCAGTACTGCCGAGCGAGCTTGAGCGCCGCCTCCACCGCTTCGGAGCCGCTGCCCAGGAAGAAGATCTTGTTCAGGTCCCCCGGGCAAAGCGCCGCGAGCTCGGCCGCGAGCTCCTCCACCGGCTCCGTCGTGAACGCGGTGCCGTTCACGTACGCCACGCGGCGCGCCTGCGCCGAGAGCGCGTCGGCGATCTCCGCCACCCCGTGCCCGGCGTTCACCACGAAAGCGCCGCCGCACGCGTCGAGATACTGCTTGCCCTCGTCGTCGTAGAGCCAGCAGCCCTCCCCCCGCACGATGCGCGGATACTCGCGCGTCAGCTTGCGGTAGAAGACGGAGCTGTTGGGATAGCGGAACGACGGAATGGGATGCTCACGGTTGAAGTGACGCCGTAAACATAGAGCGGCGGCGCACCCCTTTCCAGCAGGCGATCCCTCCACTTGACAAAACAAGAAATATTGATGTATTACAGGGTATGCCGACCGCCGCCACGATCGACGTCGTCCGCGCCGCCCAGCTCTTCCACGCCCTCTCCGACGAGACCCGGTTGGAGATCGTGGAACGCCTCCGCGCCGG
>JAYUMO010000275.1:0-3046 GCA_043762555.1 Gemmatimonadaceae bacterium
AGGTTGAGCGCTCCGACCTCGGTCGCGATCCGCGTCATCTCGCGGATCACGCTCTCGGTGAAGGTGTGGGTGCGGCGGGCAGTGGTCACTTCCGTCCTCCTACTTTCGTGAGAGCGGCACGGATCAATTCGGTGGCGGACGCCGGTCGGCCGTTCGCCTCGAGCGCGGCGCGGACCGCCTTCTCGGCGTCCGCGGGATGATAGCCCAGCGAGATGAGCGCGCGCACGGCGTCCTCGGCGTTGGCGCCCTCGGGGCGCGGCGCGCCGGGCACGCGGGCATCGGGCGTGAGCTCATCCAACTTGTCGGCGAGGTCGAGCACGATCCGCTCCGCCGTCTTGCGGCCGACGCGCGGCACGCCCTGCAGCGTGGCGATGTCCTTCTCCCGGATGGCGCGGACCACGCGCTCGGCGCTGAGCGCGGAGAGCATGCCGAGTGCGAGCGAGGGGCCCACGCCGCTCGCGGAGATCAACTTCTGGAACACCTTCTTCTCGTGCGCGTTGGCAAAGCCGACGAGCATCAGCGCGTCGTCGCGCACCACGAGGTGCGTGTGGAGCTGCACCGGCTCGCCCACCTTGGGCAGCGTCTCGAAGACGCCGAGCGGGATGAGGAGCTCGTAGGCGACGCCGCCCGAGGTCAGGATCTCCACGCGGTCGAGCTCCTTGGCGGCGAGCGTCCCGCGGAGCTGCGAGATCATGAGCGCGCGGTCCGCGCCGGCGCGGCGGCGCGCGCGGCGATCCGTGCGAGGTGCGCGCCCATGAGATGCGCGAGCGCGGCGGCCACGCCGTCGGCGGCGTCGGCGGGCTCCGGCGCGCGCGTGAGGCGCAGCAGCCGCGTCACCATGAACTGCACTTGTTGCTTGGTCGCGCTGCCGGTGCCGCACACCGATTTCTTCACCGAGGCGGGCGCGTATTCGTGCACTGCGATCCCGGCCTGCGCCGCGGCGAGCATGGCGACGCCGCGGGCGTGGCCGAGCACCACGGTGGTACGCACGTTCTTTGCGTAGAACACATCTTCGATCGCGAGCACGTGGGGCCGGTGGCGCGCGATGAGCTCGGTGACCGCTTCGTGGATGCCGCGCAGCCGGGACGGCAGCGGCTCGTGCGCGGGCGTGCGGATCACGCCGCACTCGATGAGACGGGGGACGCCGTGCGGCTCCCCCGCTACGACGCCGTAGCCGGTGATCGCGGTGCCGGGATCGAGCCCGAGCACGATCACGAGGGGCGACTCACGCCTTGGCCATCTCGGCCAGGTCGATGTCGAAGTTCGCGTCCACCTTCTGCACGTCGTCCAGCTCCTCGAGCTCTTCCATCAGCTTGAGCAGCTGCTCGGCCGTCTTGCCCTCGACGTGTACCGTGCTCTTGGGGATCATCGTGATCTCGGCCTCCTGCACTTTGATCCCCTTCGTCTCGAGCGCGCCCATCACGGCGTGGAGCGCCGTAGGGGCGGTGGAGATGATGTGCTGGCCGTCCTCGGTGGTCACGTCGTCGGCGCCCCCTTCGAGCGCGGCTTCCATCGTCGCGTCCTCGGCGAACTTGGCCGCGTCCACGTAGATCTGCCCCTTGCGATCGAACATCCAGGCCACCGAGTTCGTGGCGCCGAAGTTGCCGCCGTGCCGGGTGAGCGCGAAGCGCACGTCGGCCACCGTGCGCGTGGCGTTGTCGGTGAGCGCGTGGATGAGCAGCGCGACGCCGCCGGGGCCATAGCCTTCGTACATCACCTCGATGTACTCGACCCCTTCCAGCTCGCCGGTGCCCTTCTTGACGGCGCGCTCGATGTTCTCCTTCGGCATCGACGAATCGCGCGCGGCTTCGATGGCGGTCCGGAGCCGCGGATTCCCCGCCGGATCACCGCCCCCCTGCCTCGCGGCCACCGTGATCTCGCGAATGAGCTTGGTGAACATGGCGCCACGCTTCTTGTCCGTGGCGGCCTTGTAGTGCTTGATCTGCTTCCATTTGCTGTGGCCGGCCATGCGCTCTCATCCCGGATCGAGGCTCCCCGCGAAATATACGCCGCTCACCGGTCGGGGTCGACCATGTCCTCGAAGCGCAGCCACTTCTTGTAATAGAACAGATCGATGTACGTCGTCGGACCGGTGCGGTTCTTGAGGATCAAGAGCTCGGTCGCGCCCTCCTGGCCGAAGGACGTGTGGTACAGCTCGTCGCGGTACAGCCCGAGCACCACATCCGCGAGCTGCTTCACCGCGCCGAGCGCGCCGAAGTCGTCCAGATTCGGCCGCATGTTGTCGCGCGTCGCGGGCAGCGCCGGGAGGTGCGCCGTGACGAAGAGCGCGACGCCGCTGTTCACAGCCGCATCCTTGAGCCGCCGCACCGCGTGCGCGAGCTCCTCCTCCTGCGCGAGCGCGCCCGTGCTGACGTGCTGCAGCGGGTCGATCACCACCAGCTCCGTCGCATCGCGCTGGCCCACCGCGCGGACCACCGCCTCCGCGCCCCCCGCCGGCATCCGCGCGACCTTCGGCAGCACCTCCTGCAGCCGCAGCGTCGCCGCGCCCACGCTCGCGCGCGTCTCCTCGTCCATCTCGCCCGACCGCAGCTGGTCGATGCTCGCCCGCCCCTCGATCGCGAGCGCCCGCTCGAGCACCCGCTCCGGCTCCATCTCGGCGCTGAAGAACTCCACCGTGCGCCCCGCTCCAGCCGCCCGGAGCGCGACGGCGAGCGCGAACGCCGACTTCCCGACGCCGACGTCGCCGCCCAGCACCACGAGGTCGCCGCGGCGCAACCCGCCGCCGAGCAGCTTGTCGAGCGTCGGGAATCCAGTGGGCACGGTGCCCGCCGGCGGCGCGCCGTCGGAGGTGGCGTCCACTCGGTGCACGATCCCTTTCAGCGGTGAGCGTTTGGGCATGCCGACAGATAATAGACGGCGCCGCAGGGCGGGCAAGTGCGGCCCGAGTCGTTGCCGCGATTTTTTCGCTCGGCTACATTGCGATCATCATGGCGCAACCCCTCAAGTCGGTGCTCTGGATCGACGACGAGGCCGATCTCCTCGAATCGCACCGGATCTTCCTGCGCGAGAAGGGCTTCGAGGTGGA
>JAYUMO010000276.1:0-3082 GCA_043762555.1 Gemmatimonadaceae bacterium
GACCGAGCCAGAGGTGCGAGCCGTCGGCGACGCTAATCAGCTGCGCGGTGATGCGGAGCCGGGCGCCCGAACGGCGAACGCTCCCCTCGAGGACCGTGCGCACGCCGAGCCGCCGGCCGACGGCGCGCACGTCTTCGCTCTTCCCCTTGAAGGTGAACGCCGTGGTGCGCGCGGTGACGCGCACCTGGCGGAGTCGCATCAAGGCGTTGATCACCTCTTCGGTGAGCCCGTCCGCGAAGAGCTCATCCGCGGGGTCGGCGCTGTGGATCGCGAAGGGGAGCACCGCGATCGACGGCGTGCTGTCCTTCGCGAGCTCCGCCGTGATCTCGTGCAGCGGGCGCGTCTCCTCGGCGGCGATCGCGGGCGCGGCTGACGGATCCCGGGGCGCCGGCGTCGCCGCCCGCACGGCGGGCGGCCGATCGCGCCCGGGCGGCTGCTGGAGCTTCCCCGCGCGCACCTCCTCCAGCAGCGCCAGCACGGTCGCGTCGGGATCGGCCTCCAGCTCCTCGCGCACCAGCGCCGCGTGCACGCGTCCCGCGTCGAGAGCGGCGCTCTGATCGCCGGCGCGCGTGAGCGCCAGGATCAGCGCGTGCGCCACCGCGCCCGAGAGCGGATCGGTCGCCGCCGCCCGTCGCAGGTAGCTCACCGCCAGCGCGTGGTCGTTCGCGTCGCCGGCCGAGCGCGCGAGACGCGAAAGCGCGTCCACGAATTGTTGGGCGTACAGCGCGCGCTTGCCGTTCGCCCAGCGTTCGAACTCCGACGCGCCCGCCAGATACACCGCATCGAGGAAGGGACCTGAGTACGCGCCCACGGCCCCCGCGAGGTCGCCGGCCGCCAGCGCCTTCGCGAAATCGGCCACGTCGCTGGGCAGGATGCTCGCGTTGAGGTGCAGCGCCGAGGGTCCCTCCAGCACGACCTCGGCGCCGAGCGCCTTGCGCGCCGAGAAGAGCGCCTGACTAAGCAGCTGGCGGGCGCGGTCCTGTTCCTTCTCCGGCCAAAGCAGACCGAACAGCCGGTCGCGCGTCACGCCGGCCAAGCCCTCGGCGGCGAGCACCGCGAGCACGGCGAGTTGACGTCGCTGGATCTTCGCTTCGTCGGCGTGGCCGCTATCCGCCGTGAGCGCCAAGGCGCCGAACGCCTTCAGTCGCAACGGGCCACCCGCGTTGAGGGCCGATTGAACCCTCGTTGAGGGCTCGCGCTTACGGTACGCCCACCAAGAGTGCGGGGCAATCCCGCCGCATTAGTGCCGGCCAATGTGGGGTTCGACGGCCGGCCCGCGCTCGCTCGGGAAATCACTCGGCAAGGAGCCCCTATGCGACCGCTCACGATGCAGCACCCGACACGATGGACCGTTTCGTCTTCGGATTCCACGAAGACGCGCTGCGGCTGGAGCGTGGGCGTCGCTATCGCCTGATCGCCGTCTATGACAATCCCACGGGCCGCGTGCTGCGCGAAGGAGGCATGGGAAAGATCGCCGGGCCGCTGGAGCTGGAAGGCGCCGCCGAGTGGCCGGCGCTCGACGCGAGCGATCCGCTGATCCGTCTCGACCGCGAGACGATGTGAGCGCGGCCCACCCGGCGACCCCCGGGTGGGCGACGCGTTCGCCGGCGCACCCCACTTGCGACCGGCGCGCCCGCACCGAATACTTGAAACTCGCGCGCTCGGGGCGCGACGAGCACTTCACTTTCTCCCGGCGCGGAGGCGGACATGGCACGGTCCACGAGGCATCTCACGATCGGCGCGGTCGCAGTGTTGACGGCGGTCAGCGCAGCGGCCGCTGCGTAGCAGGCGGCATCCTCGAACGTCGTCGCCGGCGGTGTCGTCGTCGACGTCGCGATCTGGACGGGCACGGTCACCGCCGTCGACCCGGTGGCGCGCACCGTCACGCTCACGGGCCCGAAGGGGAATTCGCGAACCTTCACCGTGCACAAGGCCGTTCAGAACTTCAACACCATCAAGCCGGGCGATTCGGTGCACGCGGATTTCGCCGAATCGGTGGCGATCTTCGTGCGCAAGACGTCCGATCCTCCGGTCGCAAGCGCGACGAATGTCGTGACGCTGGCGCCCAAGGGCGGACTGCCCGCGGTGAGCGATGTGTCGGTGAGGGAGATCGAGGCCAACGTCATCGGCATCGACCACACCAAGCGGACGATCAGCCTGATGGGCGCCACGGGCACCATGTGGACCTTCAAGGTCGACCCGGGCGTCAAGAATTTCAGCCAGATCAAGAAGGGCAATCAGATCGTCTTGCGCTTCACCGAAGCTGTGGTCATCACCGTCACGAAGTAGCGCACCACTGCCGGGCGGCGGACGGTCTCCGCCGGCCCTCATGAGGAGCTATGCCCATACCCCGCCTCCGCCTTGCGCGCGCCGCGCTGCCGATCGTCCTCTTCGTCGCGTGCACGCCGGCGGGTGATCCAGTCACGACGGGCGCCCTTGAGACGAAAAGGGTCACCGAGCAGGCGTACGTGTACGGGTTCCCGATGATCGCCGGCTACAAGGCGATCTACGCGATCGCCATCGATCGCGCGTCGTCGCAGTATCGCGGACCGTTCAACGAGATCCACAGCGATCATCGGGTCTTCACCCCCGCCGACCAGGCGATCGTCACGCCGAACAGCGACACGCCGTACTCGATGCTCGCGATGGATCTGCGGGCCGAGCCGCTGGTGCTCTGCGTGCCGGCGATCGACAAGCGCCGCTACTACTCGGTGCAGCTGATCGATCTCTACACGTACAACGTGGGGTACATCGGCAGTCGCGCGACGGGGAACAGTGCCGGCTGCTACCTGGTCGCCGGCCCCGGCTGGGTGGGGGAGGCGCCGCCGAAGGTGGCCAAGGTCTTCCGACTGGAGACGCAGCTCGCCATCGCGATCTACCGCACGCAGCTCTTCGATCCCTCCGATATGAAGAACGTGATCAAGGTGCAGGACGGCTACACCGTTCGGCCGCTCTCCGCCTTCCTCAAGGGGCTGACGCCGCCGACGGCACCCTTCATCGATTATCCCGCCTGGACGGACAGCGCCTTCAAGACGGAGTATGCCCGCTACCTGAATTTCCTCCTGCAATTCGCGCCGACGTT
>JAYUMO010000277.1:0-3505 GCA_043762555.1 Gemmatimonadaceae bacterium
GAGGGCGCAGCCCCGACGTCACGAATGCTGGGGAGTGCCGGATCGACATGCTTACCACACTGGTCTTCGTCGCGATCACGATCGCCGTCGTCGTCTGGCATACGCGAGGGCGCAGCAAGTTCGAGCGCGAGTCGGAGCTATTGTACGAGGAGAATACCAAGGCAGGGGTCAACGAGCCCCCGTCCCTCCATCCCGTGATCGACGACGATCTGTGCATCGGCTGCGGATCCTGCGTGGACGCGTGCCCCGAGATGCCCCTGCACTCGCCGCTCGGTCTCAGGAAGAGCGACGGGAAGGCGGTGCTCGTCGACGCGGCCCACTGTATCGGCCACGGCGCCTGCAAGATCGCTTGCCCGACGAACGCGATCGAGCTCGTCTTCGGCACCGAGAAGCGCGGCATCGACATCCCGAACGTCAAGCCGACTTTCGAGACCAACGCCCCCGGCCTCTTCATCGCCGGCGAGCTCGGCGGAATGGGATTGATCGCGAACGCGATCGATCAGGGCCGGTCGGCGCTGGAATCGATCATGAAGCTCGATGGGATCGGAAAGGGTGATCGCCTCGACGTGCTCATCGTCGGAGCAGGACCCGCCGGCTTCGCGGCCTCTCTCGCCGCCATGCAGAACAAGATACGCTATCGGACGATCGAGCAGGGCGACCTGGGCGGGACCGTCTACAACTTCCCGCGCGGGAAGATCGTCATGACCCGCGCGGTGCAGCTCCCGCTGGTCGGCAATGTCAAGATCACCGAGACGACCAAGGAAAAGCTGCTCGAGTTCTGGCAAAAAGTGGAGAAGGATACGAAGGTCAAGGTCAACTATAAGGAGCGCCTCGAGAACATCACGCGCGACGGCGACGGCTTCGTCGTCAAGACGACGGTGGGTGAATACAAGGCCCGCTGCGTGCTGCTCTGCCTCGGCCGCGGCGGGACACCCCGAAAGCTCGAAGTCCCCGGCGACAATCACCCGAAGGTCGTCTATCGACTCATCGATTCGCGGGAGTTCGTGGGCAAGAGCGTTCTCATCGTCGGCGGCGGCGACAGCGCGCTCGAGGCGGCGCACACGATCGCGGATGAGAAGGGGTCGACGGTCACTCTCTCCTACCGCGAGAAGGCGTTCACGCGGGCCAAGGAAAAGAACCGCAAGAAGGTGGAGCAAGCGGCAACGGAGGGGCGTCTCAAGATCCTGTTCGAATCGAAGGTCAAGGAGGTCAAAGACACGTCGGTGGAGATCGAGCACGAGGGGAAGGTTCTCGACCTCCCCAACCAAGCCATTATCTGCTGCGCGGGCGGCATCCTGCCCACGGCCCTGCTCAAGCAGATCGGAATCGAGATCGAGACGAAGAAGGGCACCGTGTAGGGCCGCGCGCCCTACTTGATCGGCGTCGCCTTGTCGCCCGCGAGGAGCATCGTCGGCACCTGCGAGAGCGCATAGCCGCCCGACGCGTCGGCATCGAACACCCACACCACATCGAACCGTTCGTCCGGCCAGTCCTGCGGGTGCGCCGACTTGCTGTCGAGGATATGGCGCGTCACCTTCGGGATCGCCTCGTGGTGCCAGGAGATCAACACGACGCCGTGACGCGCCCGCGCGTGCGCGACCATCTCGACGTGATCCTCGTTCTTGAAGTCGATGTTGATCTCGAGCCCCAGCTTCTCGGCGAGCGGCACCAGCGTCTGATAGCACCGCTTGCTCTGATGCCCCTCGTGGAACTTGGCCGCATAGAGGAAGTGCGGCGACGCGAGCTTCGGATCCCGCTCGTGCGCGTGTTGGGGACCCAACCAGACGGCGAGCGCGCCGGCGCGCTGCCAGCCGAGCACGCTCAGCGAATGCTCGTCGTGGTGGCCCTCGGTCAGGACCCCCGTCGTGTTGTTGTCCGGCTTCTCGGCGTGCCGGATCAGCATGATCTTCGATGCGGGCATCGGTCCTCTGCCGGGTCGCGCGGTGGCGACAGACGAGTACATTCTACCCGCGGTGCCACCCGATTTCCATTCCGCCACTGGCCCGATCATGCCTCATCGACCAACGGCTCTCAGCGTTCTCGTCGCGCTCCTGCTCTTGCTTTTGAGCGGCTGCGGGCCGCATCCGCCCGCCGGGTCCACGCCGCGCATCATCGAACGTTTCGATCAAGTGAGCGGCACCACCGAATTGTTGATCGCACTGAGCCCGGTGGACGATCGCGTCGTGTGGGTGAGCGGCGCCGGCGGCACGTGGGCGCGGACCACCGACGGCGGCGCGCACTGGGCCTCGCACCGCGTGCCCCGCGCCGACTCCCTGCAGTTCCGCGACGTGCACGCGGTGGACGCCGAGCGCGCGTATCTCCTGAGCATCGGCTCGGGGGATCGGTCGCGCATCTACAAGACCGTAGATTCCGGCAATACGTGGACGCTCCAATTCGCGAACGCCGATCCCAAGGCGTTCTACGACTGCTTCGATTTCTGGGACGCCGACCATGGGATCGCGATCGGCGATGCCGTAGACGGTGAGATCGTGATCATCACCACGACCGACGGCGGCGCGCACTGGACGCGGATCGCGCCGGCCGCGCTCCCCGCCGCGCTCCCCGCCGAGGGGAGCTTCGCCGCGAGCGGCACCTGCCTCGTCACGCGACCGGGTGGTCGCGCGTGGATCGTGATGAGCAACCGGGACCACGCGCGCCTGCTGCGCACCGCCGACTATGGCCGCCGCTGGATGATCGACTCGCTGCCCGTGACCACGCGCGACGGCGTCGGCCCGCAGTCGGTGAGCTTCCGCGACGACCGGCACGGGATCGTGATCGGCGGTGGGGCGAACGCGAAGCCGACGGATATCGGCAGCGCCGTCACGCGAGATGGCGGAGCGACCTGGACCGCCGCCGGCCGGCCCGCGCTCGCCACCGGCGTGTGGGGTGCGGCGTACGTGCCGGGGGCGCGCGCGCCGACCGTGGTCGCGGTGGGGCCCGACGGCGCCGCGTATTCGCGCGACGACGGCGTGAGCTGGATCCCCATCGACAGCTTGAACTACTGGTCGGTCGGCTTCGCGTCGCCGAACGCCGGTTGGGCGGTGGGGAAGGGAGGACGGATCACGCGAATCGGCGGATTCTAACCGACCGACCTCGCACTACGGCTTGGCGCCCGCGCCTCCGGCCGCCGCCGCCGGCGCCCCCATGTTCCGCGTCGTCACGTAGAAGTTCTCGTCCACCACCAGCTGCGCCGCGTCCGGCGAATTGACCGCCAGGGTCTGCCACGCCTCGGTGGGATGCAGCATCGTCGAGCCCTGCCCGGGGATCTGCACCCGCACCGGCATCGCGAAACCGGGGACGACGTTCGCCCAATGATACGAGAGCGTGTTGCCCTCGACGCGGTACTCGAACGAGGGGATCATCGTCGTCGTCAGGTACTCGGCGAAGACCTTGCTGAGGTCCATCCCCGCCTGCTGGCTGATGTAGTCCTCGATCTGCTGGCTGGTGACCGTCTGGTGCCGGAAGGTGCTTTGCAGGCCGCGCAGAATTCCGCGCCATTTGTTGT
>JAYUMO010000278.1:0-6056 GCA_043762555.1 Gemmatimonadaceae bacterium
CTCAACTCCGCGGAATCGCTCGTCTATTCGAAATCGAAGCTGCTCTACGGGCTCCACATGGCCAAGCACGTCATTCGCAAGGATGACCGCGTGATGGTGGTGGAGGGCTACTTCGATGTGGTGCGGCTCGTCTCGGCGGCATTCGAGTGGGTGGTGGCACCGCTCGGCACCGCGCTCACCGACGAGCAGGCCGTGCTGCTCCGCCGCTACACGAAGAACGCCTTCCTCCTCTACGACTCGGACCGGGCCGGCCTCAAGGCCACCTTCCGCTCGGGCGACCAGCTGCTGCGGCAGGGGATGTCGGTGCAGGTGGTCACGCTCCCCGAGGGTGAGGACCCCGACAGCTTCGTGGACAAGCAGGGGAGCGAGGCGCTCAAGGAGCAGCTCACGCACGCCATCAACGTGTTCGAGCGCAAGGTGCAGCTGTTGCAGCGCGCCGGTTGGTTCGGCGATCTGACGGGCAAGCGGCGCGCGCTGGACCGTCTTCTGCCGACGATCCGCGCGACCGCCGATCCCTTGACGCGCGACATGTACCTCGCGCGGGCGAGCGACGTCGCGGGAGTGGCAAAGGCGGTGCTCGAGCGCGAGGCGGGTGCGGTGCCGCCGGCGTCGCTCTCGCCGCGCGCGACCTCCGCGCCGCGCGGGGACGCGCTGCCGCCGGCGCGCGGTGCCCCGCGCGATCGGGCGCCACGTGGCCGCGCACCGATCGCGGCGCCAGCGGCGGAGCGGGACCTCGTCTGGCTCCTGTTGCACGATCGGGCGCAGGTGGAACCTGCCGGTGAGCAGGTGGGCCCCGACGATCTCACCGACCCGGCGCTCCGCGACATTCTGCGCGTGCTGCTCGCCGCCGATCCCGCTCGCCCCACCGGCGAGCTCGCCGCCGAGCTCGGGCCGGAGAGCGTGCCCGTGTTCGAGGGGCTGCTCGAGCGCCCGCTCTCCGACGAGCTCGACGCCGGGCGGCTGCTGAGCGGTTGCCTCGCGCGGCTCCGCGGCGCCGTGCTCGAGCGGCGGCTGAACGAGATCGACGGCGAGATCCGCATCGCCTCGCCCGAAGAACAGGACGCACTGTTCGCCGAGAAGCAGCGTTTGCACCGCGAGGTGATCGCGCTCGGCGTGCGGCGGTACAAGTCGTTCGCTCGCTAACCATCATGGAGGCTTCGTGATCCCAGATCTTGTCGCATTGCTCGCGTTGCAGCAGGACGATAGCGGCGTCACGCGCCTGAAGGAGCGCCTCCGCGACGTGGATGCGCAGCTGGCGGAGCTGGACCGCTCGCGCGCCGCGGCCGTGGATACCCTCGAGCGCGCTCGCGTGGCGCTTGAAGCCGAGGAAGTTCGCCACCGCGACCTCACCAATAAGGTGCAGGACCACAAGACGCTGCAGGAGCACCACGTGTCGGCGCTGGACGCCGTGCGCAAGGCGCGCGAAGCGACGGCCGCGATGGCGCAGATCGAGATGACGCGCAAGGTGCTCGCCCAGGAGGAGAGCGACCTGCACGGCTTGGGCTCGCGCATCATGGATCTTCGCCAGACCGTCGGCCTGCAGGAGCTCGAGATCGCCGAGCTCGAGCAGCGGCAGGGCGAAGCGCGCGCGACGATCGCCGGCGAGCGCACCGGGATCGAAGAGGAGCTCACGGTCGCCGTCGCCACGCGCACCGCGACCGCGACCGGCGTGCCGCGCGGACTCCTCTCGAAGTACGAGCGGCTCCGCGAGCGCGGGCAGTCGGACCCGCTCTACGCGCTGCGCGGCCAGGCGTGCGGCCGGTGCAACACCGCGATCCCGCTCCAGCGGCGCAATGGGATCGCCGGCGGGAAGGCGATCGAAGTCTGCGAGGGATGCGGCGTGCTCTTGTACGCCACCGCGTGATCGCCGCGTGATCGGCGAGCGTCTCGTGTCGCGCTGGCGACTCCCCGAGCCGCCGGACGCGGCCGCCGCGGCCGAGATCGCGAGGCTCGCCGCGGAATTGCGGCTCCCCTCCGAGGTCTGCGCGCTGCTCGCGCGCCGCGGTCACGGCGATCCCGACGATGCGCGCCGCTATCTGCGTCCCCGCCTCGAGCAGCTTCTGCCGCCGGAGCGGCTGCCCGACATGGCGGCGGCGGTCGCGCGGATCTCCCGCGCGATCCGCGACGGCGAGCCGATCCTCGTGCACGGCGATTACGACGTGGACGGCATGTGCTCCACCACCATCCTCACGCGCACGCTGCGTTCGCTCGGCGCGATCGTGACGCCCTTCATCCCGCGCCGCCTCGAGGATGGCTACGACCTCTCGATGGCCGGTGTGCGCGCGGCGGTCGCCGCCGGCGCGCGACTCGTGATCACCGCCGATTGCGGCACCAATGCCGTGGACCCGGCGCGCGCCCTGCGCGACGCCGGGATCGATCTCGTCATCGTGGATCACCACCTCCCGAGCGGCGACCCGCCGCCGTGCGCGGCGCTCGTGAATCCCCGGCGCGCCGGTGCGGACTATCCCGATCCCGACCTGGCCGCGGCGGGGCTCGCGTTCAAGCTCGCCCTCGCGCTCGTGGTCGCGCACGGCGCGAGCGAGAACGACGTCTATCAGATGCTCGATCTCGTCGCGTTGGCGACGATCGCCGACATCGCGCCGCTGCGCGGCGAGAATCGCATCTTCGCGCGCTACGGGCTGAAAGTGATGGCGGACTCGCCGAACCCGGGGCTGCGGGCGCTCATCCGCGCCGCCGGACTCGAGGGGAAGCCGCTTACCGCCGGGCGCGTGGGCTACGTGCTCGCGCCGCGCCTCAACGCGGTGGGCCGGCTCGGCGAGGCGATCCGCGGCGTGCAGCTGCTCTCCACGAGCGACGAGCACGAGGCGATGCGCCTCGCGCGGGAATTCGAGGAGATGAACCGGCGCCGCCAGGAGCTCGATCAGCGCACCCTGGTGCGCGCGCTCGCGCTGGCCGAGCGGCTCGATCTCGATGCGACGCGCGGCCTTGTGCTCGCGGAGGCGGGGTGGCATCCGGGGGTGATCGGCATCGTCGCGTCGCGCGTGGTGGAGGAGTTCTGCCGCCCCGCCGTGCTCATCGCGCTCGGGGACGCGGAGGGGAAGGGCTCCGGCCGCTCGATCGCGGTATTCGATCTGCACGCGGCCCTCACGGAGTGCCGCGATCTGCTCGTGCGCTACGGCGGCCATCGCGCGGCGGCCGGGGTGACGATCGCATCCGCGAACGTCGAGGCCTTCGCCGAGCGCTTCAACGCCGTCGCGAGCGCGCGACTCCGCCCCGAGGATCTCGTGCCCGAATTGCGCGTGGACCTCGAGATCCCGCTCGCGGCGGCGACCCCGGACTTCGAATCGCTGCTGCGGCACCTCGAGCCGTTCGGTCCCGGGAATCCGGCGCCGGTGTTCGTCGCGCGCGGCGTCACGCTCGCCGGCGGGCCCCGCACCGTGGGCAAGCAGGGCGGGCACCTGAAGCTCCGGCTCGCCGACGGCGCGTCGGAGCTCGAGGCGATCGGCTGGGGGATGGGCGCGCGCGCGGCCGCGCTCGCGAGCGGTGCGCCGGTGGACGTCGCCTTCCGTCTCGAGCGTGACGAGTGGAACGGGGAGTCGAGGCTGCAGGCGAAGCTGGCCGACATCCGCGTCTAGCCGGTGCGCATCGTCGCCGGCGAATGGCGCGGGCGGATCATCCATGCCCCCGACGATGGGCGCGTCCGGCCCACCGCCGACCGCGTGCGCGAAGCGTGGATGAGCATCGTGCAAAGCGAGCTCGCGGGCGCGCGCGTGCTCGATCTCTTCGCCGGGTCGGGCGCGCTCGGCCTCGAAGCCCTCTCGCGCGGCGCGGCGCACGCGACGTTCGTGGAGGTGGCCGCGAAGAGCCTCGCCACGCTCCGGAAGAACCTCGAGACGCTCGGCGCCGGTGAGCGCGCGGACATCCAGCGCGCCGACGCGATCCGGTTCATTGAAAGACTGGCGCCGAACGCGTACGATATGGCGTTCGCCGACCCGCCGTACGGGTTGGGACTCTCGCTGCGCGTGGTCCAACGCTGGCTCGTCTCGCCCTTCGCGGCGCGGCTGGGCGTGGAGCACGCGGCCCGCGAGACGATGCCGGCGGGCGGCGACACCCGGCGCTACGGCGACACGGCCATCACGTTCTACCGCCGCGCCGACGACGCGCGGGCGGACCCTTCTCCTGCGAGCGACGCGACATGACCCAGATCGCGGTCTATGCCGGCAGCTTCGATCCGATCACCCGCGGCCACGAGAACCTCATCCATCGCGCGCTCCACTTCGTGGACCGCTTGGTGGTGGCGGTGGCGATCAATTCCTCGAAGCAGCCGCTGTTCAGCCTGGAGGAGCGGAAGCGGTTCATTCGCGACGCGGTGCCCGACCCGCGCGTGGAGGTCGGGGAATTCAGCGGGCTGCTCGTGGACTTCGCGCGCAAGACGGGCGCGACGCTCTCCATCCGCGGGTTACGCGCGGTGGCGGACTTCGAGTACGAGTACCAGATGGCGCTCATGAACCACCACTTGCATCCGGAGCTGGAGACGGTGTTCATGGTGCCCGGCACCGACCTCACCTACGTGAGCTCGAGCATCGTGCGGGAGGTCGCGCGCTACGGCGGCAACACCGCCGACCTCGTGCACCCCGCGGTGGAGCGCGCGCTCCGGGCGAAATTCGCCAAGCCGTGAACTTCCTCGCGTCGGTGCGCGCGCGCGCGGCGGCGTCGCGGCGGCGCGTCGTCTTCGCCGAGAGCCCCGACCCCCGGACGATCGCCGCGGTGCGCGCGCTCGCCGGCGAGCGCGTGGCGGAGCCGGTGCTGGTGCTCGATCCCGAGCGCCCGGACACGCATCGCGCGGCGCGCGCGGCCGGCGTCGAGACGGTGGATCCGGCGTCGGACCCGGCGGCCGCCGAGATCGCGGCGCTCCTCCTGGCCCGTCGCGGCGCGCGCGGCCTGACCGCCGCGCAAGCGGCGCCGCTCGCGCGCCAGCCGCTCTATTTCGCCGACGGGCTCGTCGCGCTCGGGCGGGCCCACGCCGCGGTGGCGGGCGCCTCCCACACCACCGCCGACGTGGTGCGGGCCGCGCTCTGGACGATCGGGCCGGCGCCGGGCGTCACCACGGTGTCGAGCGCGTTCTACATGGTGGTCCCGGATTTCCGGGGCGCGGGCGAGGAAGTGCTCACCTTTTCGGACTGTGCCGTGGTGCCGGAGCCGACCGCCGAACAGCTGGCGGAAATCGCGGTCGCCGCGGCGCGCGACCGGCGGCGGATCGTGGGCGACGAGCCGCGCGTCGCGCTCCTCTCGTACTCCACGCACGCGACTGGGGCCGGGGCGAGCGTGGACCGCGTGCGCGCCGCGCTCGCCATCCTGCGCGCGCGCGGCGCGGACTTCGCGGTGGACGGGGAGCTCCAGGCGGACGCGGCCCTCATCGGCGACGTGGCCGCGCGCAAGGCGCCCGGGAGCTCGGTGGCGGGGCGGGCCAACGTGCTCGTCTTCCCCTCGCTCGACGCCGGCAATACGGCCTACAAGTTGGTGGAGCGCCTCGCGCGCGCGCGCGCGATCGGCCCTATCATTCAGGGGCTCGCCCGTCCGTGCTCCGATCTCTCGCGCGGCGCAAGCGCGGATGACATTATGAACGTAGCCGCGATCGCCGCCCTCCAGGCGACGGCGTGAGCGCGGCACGCACCGGGAGACCGACATGAGCTTCGCGATTCGCAAGCAGGGCGAGGTGGTGGTGGTGGACGTCGAGGGGCAGCTCATTGTAGGCAACCGCCAGGAGCTGAAGCAGAAGGTCGTGGACGAGCTCGAGCGCGGGGAGCGCAAGGTGCTCATCGACTTCAGCCGCACCGGCTACATCGACAGCTCGGGGCTGGGCGCGCTCGTCACGCTCTCGAAGAAGATCCGCGATCAGGGCGGGGAGTTGCGCCTCGCGAATCTGAACGACGACCTGAAGACGCTCTTCGAGCTCACCAAGCTTGACACGCTCTTCCAGATCTCCGATACGAAGGAGCGCGCGCTCCAGTCGTTCTAGCTTCCCCCATGAGTCGGGAGGAACTCGCTGTCGTAGAGGGGATGGGCCGTTGTCCGCGCTGTGGGCTTCGCCCATC
>JAYUMO010000279.1:0-10385 GCA_043762555.1 Gemmatimonadaceae bacterium
AGGTCGACGGCGAGCGTCTTCCACGGGAGCGACGCCGGGTCCTTCTCGCTCAGCACCTGCAGTGCATCGCCATCGATGGTGATCTTGCCGGCATCGGCGGTGACCTCGCCGTCGTAGGTGCCGTGCACGGAATCGTACCGGAAAAGATGCGCGAGCGTCTTGGTGTCGGTGAGGTCGTTCACCGCCACGAAATCGAGGTCCGCCACCCCTTGCTCCTTCGCGGCGCGCACCACTTGGCGGCCGATACGGCCGAACCCGTTGATCCCAACCCGGATCGTCATCGCGTGAGTCGCTCCTGAAGGTCAGGCACGGTCGCCGATTGCGGGCGCCCGGCCGAAGGTCACGAGGCTGATGATGCGTGCGCCGCCGCCGAACAAGGCCCCGGCGCACGCGGCGAGAGTCGCGCCGGTGGTGATGACATCGTCCACGAGCACGACGTGCGCCCCGACCAAGCGCGCGCGCGCGCCGGCGCGCACGCGGAAAGCGCCCGAAACGTTGTGCCGACGCTCCTCCGGTGTCAATCGGGTCTGCGTTGCCGTCGCCCGGAAGCGTTCGAGCACGTCGTCCCACACCGGCACGTGCCAGCGCGGCGCGAGCGCCCGCGCGAGCACGGTGCTCTGGTTGTAGCCCCGCTCGCGCTCGCGGTCGGGCGCGAGCGGCACCGGGGCGAGCGCCGTCCGCTCGGCGATCACGTCCGGCGGCCAGCTGAGCCGCGCGAGCGCCGCGCCCATCTCGTGCGCGACGGCCGGCCACCCGCCGTACTTGAGCGCGTGGACGATCGCGCCGCCGGTGCCGCCCGGGATCCAGCAGTGCGAGCGCGCCGCCCGCACGTACGGGGGGAGCAGCGCGCACCACGCGCAGCTCTCGCCGAGGCGCGGATGCCCGCAGCGCTCGCAGCGCGGCGCGGGGAGCAGACGCACCCGCGCCCAGCACCGACCGCAGACCAGCCGCTGCTCCCCGGCGTCGAGCAGGCGGTCGCACACCGCGCAGGCGCGCGGCAGCAGCAGATCGAGCCAGCCGCCTGAGGACGCTCGCGCGTGCTCAATGCGCATCCGGCACCAGCACGGCATCCCACATCGCATCGCGCGGCGCGGCAATGCCGAGCCAGCGTTCGAAGGCGAGCGCGCCCTGCTCGATGAGCATCGGCAGCCCGTCGGTGGCCCGATGGCCGCACGCGCGCGCGGCGCGCACCCACGCGGTGTCGCCGCGTCGGTAGACGAGGTCGGCCAGCGCGGCGTCGTAGGGGAGCGCTTCGATCGGCACCGGCGTCGCGTCGTACTCGAGTCCGGCGGCGGACGCATTGATCACCAAGCTCGCGCCGTGCACCGCATCCTCCGCGCTGTCGGCGAGGCGCGTGACGAGGGCGAAGCGCTCCGCCAGCTTGGCGGACCGCGCCGGGTTCCGATTGTAGATCGCCACGTCGCACCCTCCCGCTTGCTCGAGCGCCGCGAGGACCGCCGCCGCCGCCCCGCCGGCGCCGAGCAACGCGACGTGCCCCGCGGGGGGCGCGCCGAGGAGCTGCGCGAGAAGCGCCGTCACACCGCCCACATCCGTGTTGTCGCCGGTGAGTCGCCCCTCGTCATCCACCCAGAAGGTATTCACCGCGCCCACCCGCACGGCGAGCGGCGTGAGGCGCTCGCAGAGCGCGAGCATCGATTCTTTGTGCGGGATCGTGATGTTCCCGGCCGCGCCGTCCTCCACCAACAGGCGCACCGCGCCCGCGAAATCGGGGGCGAGGACGTCGAGCGTCTCGTAGGTGAGCTCGATGCCGACGCGTCGCAACGCCGCAGTCTGGAACACCGGCGACAGCGAGTGGTCCACCGGGTGGCCGAGCAGCACCAACCGGCTCGGTCGGCGCATCAGGGGACGCCGGGCGCGCGCTCGGCGGCCAGGCGCTCGAAGGCACGCCGGATCTCGCGCTCGAGCTCGTCGAACGTCTCGCGGTACAGACTGAGCTCGCCGCCGAAGGGATCGCCGATCGGGCGGTCGGTGGTGCCGCGCGATCCGAACGATGTGAGTAGATGCGTCTTCCCCCGCCCGCCGAGCGCTTCGATGCGTTCGAGGTGATGCGGCCCCATGGCGAGCACGAGATCCATGCGGTCGAGCAGCTCGCGCGTGAGCAAGCGCGCTTGATGCGCGGAGAGGTCGAGCTCGTGCTCCAGGCTCACGAGCAGCGCGCCGTCGGAGGCCGGGGCCCCTTCCCACGCCGCGGTGCCGGCCGACCCGATCTCGAGATCGGCCAAGCCGAGCTCCGGCGCGATCCGGCGCGCGATCGCTTCCGCCATCGCGCTACGGCAGGTGTTGCCGGTGCAGACGAAGAGGAGGCGCGTGGGGCTCATTGGTCTCCGATCAGATCGGCCACGCTCTCCCGCAGCGTGGCGGAGGCGATCGCGCCCGGGCGGATGACGCGCAGGCGCTTGCCCGTGCAATCTATCACCGTCGACGGCGGCGACGGAGTGAGGCGTCCACCATCCAGCACGCGGAGGGTGCCGCTGTTGATCGCCTCGCTCCACGGCGCGCAGACCTCCGCCGCGCTCATCGCCGGCGGCTGGCCGGGCCGGTTCGCGCTGGTGGAGGTGATGGGGTGGCCGTAGACAGCGAGCAATCGCGCGATTCCCTGGTGCGAGGTCCATCGCACGGCGACGCCCCCCTCGGGGCCGCGGAGGCGCGCCGGCACGCGGCGCTCGCCGCCGGTGAGCACGAGGGTGAGTGGACCGGGCCAATGGCGCGCGGCGAGGCGGGCCGCGTCACCGGACAATCGCAGATCGAGACGCGCCACCATCTCGCTCGACGCCACGAGGATGAGAAAGGGCTTGCCGGGCTCGCGCCGCTTGAGACGGACGAGCGCGTCCACGGACTGTTCATCGATCGCGCCGCCGAAGCCGTACACCGTCTCGGTGGGATAGGCGAGCACGCGGCGCGCTTCGAGGTGCGCGATCGTCGCCGGGAGCGAGTGCTCGATCTCGGCGGGCGACCAGAAGGGGACGGCGCTGGTTGTGCTCATGTCGGGCGCGGCGGCGAAGGCGCGGGCGACAAAGCATCGGCGCGCGCAAAATCCTCTTCGTCGGTGATCTTGAAGGCGCGCGCGCTGCCCGCGACGACGTGCACCGGCAGCCCGAGTCGCTCGCAGAGCGCGGCGTCATCGGTGGCCTGCACGCCATCGAGGCGCGCCTCACGGTACGCGCGCTCGATCATCGCGCGGGGGAATCCCTGCGGCGTCTGGGCACGCCAGAGCGCGTCCCGCGGCGCGGTCTCCACCACGCGGCCCGCTTCGTTCGCGCGCTTGAGCGTGTCGCTTAGAGGGAGCGCGGCCACCGCGCCCTCGCCGGTGCGCGCGGCATCGATCACACGACCAATGGTGGCGTCGTCCACGAAGGGCCGCGCCGCATCGTGCACGAGCACGATCGTGACTTCCGCCGGCAGGTCTTCGAGGCCGGCGAGCACCGAATCGCCGCGCGCACGGCCGCCGGCCGCCACGAGCAGGCGGTCGGTATCACATTGGAAGATCCACGGGGGCGGATCGCCCGCGAACTCGCGCGGCAGCACGCACACCACCATCGCGACGTCGCTCCGTCGCATGAACGTCTGCAGCGAATGGAGCAGCATCGGCTTGCCCGCCACCCAGCGGAATTGCTTGAGCTCCTCCCCCGCCGTCCGCGTCCCCCGTCCGGCGGCGACGATCACCACGCCCACATCGCGGACGGGCGCGCGGTTCATGGGAAGAGAACCTTGAAGAGCGCGCCCACGGTAGGCACGCCGAGGAGAAGCACGTCCTTCGGCGCACGCTTCGGCACGCCGCGCGCGCCCAAGTAGACCGTGCGCATGCCCATCTTCTCCGCCTCGGCGATCCGCCGCTCGGCCTGCACGACGGGACGCACCTCGCCGGCGAGCCCCACTTCGCCGAGGAAGACCTCGTCGGGTGGGAGCGCGCGGTCGTAGACGCTCGACGCCAGCGCCGCGGCGACGGCGAGATCGCCCGCCGGTTCCTGCACGCGTAACCCGCCCACCACGTTGACGAACACATCCAGTTGCGCGAAAGAGAGGCCGGCGCGTTTGTCGAGCACTGCGAGCAGGAGCGCGAGCCGGCGCGCGTCGAAGCCGGTGGCGACGCGCTGCGGCGTACCGAAGCCCGCCTTCGCGGCGAGCGCCTGTACTTCCACGAGGAGCGGGCGCGTGCCCTCCATGAGCGCGGTAATGGCGGTGCCGCTCGCACCGCCCGCGCGGTCGGCCAAGAACAGCTCCGACGGATTCTCCACCGCAATGAGCCCGCCGCCGGTCATCCGGAAGACGCCGATCTCATCCACGCCGCCGAAGCGGTTCTTCGTCGCGCGGAGCACCCGCTGATCGAGCGTCCCCTCGCCCTCGAAGTAGAGCACCGTGTCCACGATGTGCTCGAGCGTCTTCGGCCCGGCGATGCCGCCCCCCTTCGTCACGTGGCCGACGACGAACACCGCCGTGCCGGAATCCTTCGCGAAGCGCATCAGGCGCGCCGCGCACTCGCGCACCTGGCCGACGTTCCCCGGCGCGCCTTCGAGATCGCCGGTGAACACCGTCTGAATGGAATCGACGAAGAGCGCGCGTGGCTCCATCGCGGCGCCGGTGGCGAGGATCGTCTCGAGTTGCGTCTCGCTCAAGAGTTCCACGTCGTCCGCCGCTTCGGCCAGCCGGTCGGCGCGCAGCTTCACCTGCAGCGGCGATTCCTCGCCGCTCACGTAGAGGGTGCGGTGTCCGGCCTGCTGCAGTCGCGCGGCCACTTGCAGGAGCAGCGTGGACTTGCCGATCCCGGGCTCGCCGCCCACGAGCACCATCGAGCCCGGCACGATCCCGCCGCCGAGGACGAAGTCGAACTCCTTCATGCCGGTGCGCCACCGCCGCGCCTCGGACCCTTGCACGCTGCCAAGCCGCGCGGTGGCGGCCACGCTGCCACCCTCCGCGTATGAGGCGGCGCCGCCGCGGCGGCGCGCCGTCTTGCCGCTCGCCACCGGCGCGCTGAAGATCTCCTCCACCAGCGTGTTCCACTCGCCGCACGTGTCGCAGCGCCCCGCCCACTTCGGATGCTCGGCGCCGCACTCGGTGCAGCGATAGACCGACTTGTGTTTGGCCTTGGCCTTGGCTTTGAGGCTCACGCGCTGGGCGTGCGCGCCGTGTAGTTCTCGAAGCGCGTGTACGCCTTGTGAAAGAAGAGGTGCGCGGTGCCGATCGGTCCGTTGCGCTGCTTGCCGACGATCAGCTCGGCGCGGCCGGCCACCGGGTTGCCGTCCTTGTCCACCGCGTCGGCGCCCTCGTAGACCTCGGCGCGGTAGATGAACATGACGAGGTCGGCGTCCTGCTCGATCGCGCCCGACTCGCGAAGGTCGGAGAGCTGCGGCCGCTTGTGCTCGGCGGTCCGCTGCTCCGGCGCGCGCGAGAGCTGCGAGAGCGCGATGACGGGGACATCCAGCTCCTTCGCCAGCGCCTTGAGCGAGCGGGAGATGAAGCTGATCTCCTGCTGGCGGCTCTCCGCGTTGGTGGGGCCCGAGATGAGCTGGAGGTAGTCCACGATCACGAGGCCGATGTTGGCGTCCACTTTGAGCCGCCGCGCCTTCGAGCGGATCTCGAGGAGCGTGATGGCGGCGGAATCGTCGATCCAGATCGGCGCGCTCGAGAGCACGCCGGCGGCGCGGGCCATCCGCGGGAAGTCGTCGTCGCGCAGCAGGCCTTTGCGCAGCTTCTGCGCATCCACCCGCGCCTCCGCGGTGAGCATGCGCTGCACCAACGCTTCTTTACTCATTTCGAGGGAGAAGACCGCCACCGGAACATTCTGCTCGATCGCGGCGTATTGCGCGACGTTGAGCACGAACGCGGTCTTGCCCATTGACGGGCGCGAGGCGATGATCGCCAGATCCGAGTTCTGGAAGCCGGAGGTGATCTCGTCCAGGTCGGTGAAACCGCTGGGCACTCCGGTGATGGTCTTGCCGCCCTTCTGGAGCGCCTCGATGCGCTCCATCGTCGGCCACATCAGCTCCTTCACGCGCATGAAACCCTGCGACCCGCGCTGCTGGCTCACCTGGAACACACGGTGCTCCGCTTCGTCGAGCAGCTCGGCGGCGGTGGACGTGCCCGCGTACGCTTCGCCGATCAGGGCGGTGCACGTCTCGATGAGCCGGCGCTGGAGCGCCTTCTCCTTCACGATACGCGCGTGATACTCGACGTTCGCGGCGGTCGGCACCGCGTCGAGGAGGAAGCCGATGTAGTCCTTGCCGCCCGCCCCCTCGAGCTCGCCGTGCCGGGCGAGCTCCTCGGTGAGCGTGAGCGGGTCGACGACGTCGCCCCGCTCGGCGATCGCGGCCATCGCCCGGAAGATCCGGCGGTGGCCCTCGCGGTAGAACATGGTGTCGTCCACGTGTTCGATGGCGCGCAGGATCGCGTCCTGGTCCATGAGCATCGCGGCGATCACCGCCGTTTCCGCTTCCTCGGAGTACGGGGGGCGGCGGTCGCGGAAGGCATCAGGCGGCGGCGGTGCGATCGAGAATTCGACGGGCGAGCTGGACATCTTCCCACGTGGGGCGCTTCCAGGCGGGATTCCTGAGGAGCGCGGCCGGGTGATAGGTGACGATCACGGGGATGCCGTGATAGCGGTGTTCCCGTCCCCGCAATTTGCCGATCGGATCCTTCGTCTCCAAGAGCGCCTGCGCCGCGGACAGCCCGAGCGCGAGGATGACCGCGGGGCGGATAATCTCCACCTGCCGGACCAAGAAGGGAAGACACGCTTTGACCTCGGCCGGCGCCGGCGTGCGGTTGCCCGGCGGGCGATGCTTGAGAACGTTGGCGATGAACACATCCTCGCGGGTGAGATCGATCGCGGCGAGGATCTTGGTGAGGAGCTGGCCGGCCTGGCCCACGAACGGGTGACCGGTCTCATCTTCCATGGCGCCGGGGGCCTCGCCGATGCACATGAGGCGCGCGCGCGGATCGCCGTCGCCGGGGACCGGATTCTTGGCAGTTCGGAACAGCGTGCACCCGTCGCAGGTGCGCACGAGCGCCGCGAGATCGTCGAGCGTCCGCGCGCTGCCCACCGGGCCGGCGAAGAGCTCGCGCTCGCCATCGCCGACGACCAATCCGGACGCCGCCGCGGCCGCGGCGACGGCCGCGGCGGGAGCGGCCACGGGAGGCGCGGGAGCAGGAGTGGTAGCCGCGGCCGGTGACTGCGCGGCCGTGAGCGCCTCCCGCCAGTCGCCGGCCGCGGTGCCCGCCGCGCCGGCCTTCGCGCCGATGAGCGTCATCACGTCGTCCACCGTGAGATCGTCAAGGATGAGCTCGCGCTCCCCCATCTCGCGACGCTGCTCGAGGTAGCGCCGGAGCAGCTCTTCAGCGCGCACCGAACAGGACCTCGATGCGATCGAGCAACAGATCGGCCAGCTCGATCTTGGTCATGAGCGTGAGCGGCTCCACGCGCCCGTCCTTCGCGATGAGCGTCACCCGGTTGGTCTCGACGCCGAAGCCCGCGCCCGCCTCGTGCGCGTCGTTGACGACGATCAGGTCGAGCCCCTTCGCCTCGAGCTTCGCGCGAGCGTTGGCCGTGATGTCGTCGGTCTCGAGCGCGAAGCCGACGATGATCGCGCCCGGCCGGCGTTGCGTGCGCGTCTCGGCGAGGATGTCGGGCGCCGGCTTCAGAGCGAGCGCCACGGCGTCGGGCGTAGCGCTCTTCTTGATCTTGGACGCCACCGGCACCGCCGCGCGGAAGTCCGCCGGCGCCGCCGCCATGACGAGCGCGTCGGCCCGCGGGAGCTCGGCGCCCACCGCGCGCGCCATCTCCTCGGTGCGCCGCACGCGCACCACGCGCACGCCTTCCGGCACCGCGATCTCAAGCGGCCCGGCGACGAGCGTGACGTCGGCGCCGCGCCGCCACGCGGCCGCGGCGATCGCGACCCCCATCCGGCCGCTCGAGTGATTTGAAAGGAAGCGCACCGCGTCCACCGGCTCGCGGGTCGGGCCCGCGGTCACGAGGATCGAGCGGCCGGCGAGCGATCCGCGCTCGAGCAGTCGCGCCGCGTGCTCCACGATCCTTTCGGGCTCCGGCATTCGCCCCGGTCCACTGCCCTCTCCGGCGGCGAGCGGCCCGTTATCCGGCTCCATCATGCGGTAGCCGAGCTCGCGCGCCGTGGCCGCGTTGCGCACGGTGGCCGGATGCCGCCACATGCGATCGTTCATCGCCGGAACGAGGAGCACCGGCGCCTCGGTGGCGAGCAACACCGCCGCGAGCAGATCGTTGGCGCGGCCCTGCGCGGCGCGCGCCAGGAAATCCGCCGTGCAGGGCGCGACGACCACCGCCTGCGCCTCGCGCGCCAGCTTGATATGATCGAGCGCCCGTCCCGCCGCGAAGAGCTCGGTGTGCACCGGGCGCCCGGTGAGCGCTTCGAAGGTGACCGGCGCGACGAATTCCGCGGCGCCGCGCGTCATGACGACGTCTACCTCCGCGCCCGCTTGCGCGAGGAGGCGCGCCAGCCAGCCGGACTTGTAGTTGGCGATCCCCCCGGTGATCCCGAGGACGATGCGACGGCCGTCGAAGGGACGCACGCTGGGTGCGCCCTAGCGGCCGATGCGCGGAACGACGTGGAAGTTGATCTCGTCGCTCGTGAGCTGCTCGAGCGCCTTCGTGGTCAGCTTTTTCTCGTGCGCGGCGGTGCCGATGCGCGGGAACTCGTTCAGGATGCGTGCGAACTTCGCGGCCACCAACACGCCGAGGTACTTGTTGGCCGTGCGCTTCGCGACTTCGATCGGGGTGAACACTTGCATGGGTGTGCTCCTCGCCTGCTACGTGTTGATGGCCTTCTCGAGACGCTCGACGATCGAGCGCAGATCCCGTTCCAAATTGGTGAGCCGGTCACGGCGCATCGTCTCGGCATCCAAGATCGCCGAGACCCGCGCGACCGCCCGCTCCAGATCATCGTTCACGACGACGTACTCGTACTCCGGCACCGCCTTCAACTCCGCGAGTGCGCTCTCGAGCCGGCGCTGCAACGAGCCCGCGCTCTCCGTGCCCCGCTCCCGCAGCCGCGCGAGCAGCGCCTCGCCGCTCGGCGGGAGCACGAAGATGAGCACCGTCCGGGCGAATGCGCGCCGGAACTGCGCCGCACCCTGCACGTCGATGTCCATGATCACGTGCCGCCCCGCACCCAACGTGCGCTCCACTTCCGACCGCAGCGTGCCGTACCACATCCCGTGTACTTGCGCGCTCTCGGCAAAGTCACCGCGGCCCCGCCGCGCCGTGAATTCGGCCGTCGTCAGGAAGTGATAATCCTCGCCCTCCACCTCCCCACTGCGCGGCGCGCGCGTGGTGCAGCTCACCGAGTACCCGACGTCGGGGCGCCGCGCCAACAGCGCGCGCGCGATCGTCGTCTTCCCAGCCCCCGACGGCGACGAGAGGACCACCGGGAAGGTGGCTGTCACTCGATGTTCTCCACCTGCTCCGCGATCCGCTCCAGCTCCTCCTTCACCGCCACCACGTCGTGGAGCATGGCCGCATCGCGCGCCTTGCTCCCCGTGGTATTCGCCTCGCGCAACATCTCCTGCAGCAAGAAGCCGAGCCGCTTCCCCACCCCGGCGCCGCTCGCCCCCGCAAGCGTATCGCGGAAGGCGTGCAGGTGCGCGCGGAAACGATCCACCTCCTCGCTCACATCCAGCCGATCGGCGAGCACCGCGATCTCCTGCGCGAGCCGCGCCGGATCGAGGTCGACGCCCCCCGAGATCTCCTTCACCGACTCGCGCAGCCGCTCCCGCTCCGCCGCCAGACGCTGCGGCGCCCGCGCCGCGATGCGCTCGAACGCCTGCTCCACGATCCCGAGCCGCTCGCCGAGCGACCCAGCCAACCGCCCACCCTCGGCGTCGCGCATCGCCGTCAGCGCGCGAAGTGCTTCGCGCACAACGCTGGCCAAGGCCTCCCCCGAGTCCGCGTCCTCCTCGCCGACGTCCGACGACATCACGTCCGGCATTCGCAGCACCGTGGACACGTCGAGCGTCGGCGCCAGCTTGTGCTTCTTCTCCAGCGCGCGGAGCCGCTTCACGTAGTCCGCGAAGCGAGACTCGTCGATCGCCACCGCGGTATCCGCGTCCCGTTCCGTGCGGGCCGTCAGCGTCACGTGACCGCGGGCGATCCCCTGCCGCAGGAGGTCGCGTATCGTCCCCTCGTGCCGCGCCAGCGCCGACGGCAGCTTGATGCTCGAATTGAAGAATCGGTGGTTGACGGTCCGCACCTCTACCGTCACCTGCCGGGACCCGACGCGCCCGGTCGCGCTCCCGAATCCGGTCATGCTCCGTATCATGCGCAAGCGTGTAACTTACTCGGGCGCAACGCGGTAATCAATTCCAGAAGTTCCACCGGAGCCCGTACGTGAACAGCTGTGCTT
>JAYUMO010000280.1:0-3001 GCA_043762555.1 Gemmatimonadaceae bacterium
TGGGCCCCGACTCGCTGTTCGTGAACGTGGGAGAGCGCACGAACGTCACGGGGTCGGCGAAGTTCGCGAAGCTCGTCCTGGCCGGCGACTACGACGCGGCGCTCGCGGTGGCCCGCCAGCAGGTGGAGGCCGGGGCGCAGGTGATCGACATCAACATGGACGAGGGGATGCTCGATTCCGAGCATGCCATGGTCACGTTCCTCAACCGTCTCGCCACCGAGCCGTCGATCGCCAGGGTCCCGGTGATGATCGACTCGTCCAAGTGGAAAGTGATCGAGGCGGGGCTGAAGTGCGTCCAGGGCAAGGGCATCGTCAACTCGATTTCCATGAAGGAAGGGGAAGCCGAGTTCCTGCGGCAGGCGCGGCTGGTGCGGCGCTACGGCGCGGCGGTGATCGTGATGGCGTTCGACGAGCAGGGACAGGCCGACACGGCGGACCGCAAGGTGGCGATCTGCACGCGCGCCTACCGGCTGCTCACGGAGCAGGTGGGCTTCCCGCCGGAAGACATCATCTTCGATCCGAACATCTTCGCGATCGCGACCGGCATCGAGGAGCACAACAACTACGCGGTGGACTTCATCGAGGCGACGCGCCGCATCAAGGCCGCGCTGCCGGGCGCGAAGGTGTCCGGCGGGGTGAGCAACGTCTCGTTCTCGTTCCGCGGCAACAATCCGGTGCGCGAAGCGATCCACGCCGTCTTCCTGTACCACGCCGTGCAGGCCGGCATGGACATGGGGATCGTGAACGCGGGCGTGATCCCGCTCTACTCCGACATTCCGCCGCAGTTGCTCGAGCGCGTGGAGGACGTGGTCCTCAACCGCCGCCCGGACGCGACGGAGCGACTGCTCGAGGTCGCCGACTCGGTCAAGGGCGAATCGTCAAAGAAGGCGGTGGACCTCGCCTGGCGCGCGGGGCCGGTGCACGAGCGGCTCGCGCACGCGCTGGTGCACGGGATCACCGACTTCATCGTGGACGACACGGAGGAGGCGCGCAAGCTGGCGGAGCACCCGATCGAGGTGATCGAGGGGCCCCTGATGGTCGGCATGAACATCGTGGGCGACCTGTTCGCGTCGGGCAAGATGTTCCTGCCGCAGGTCGTGAAGAGCGCCCGCGTGATGAAGCGCTCGGTCGCGCACCTGATTCCCTACATCGAGGCCGAGAAGTCGGTCGGGGCCAAGCCCAAGGGCAAGGTGCTGCTGGCCACCGTGAAGGGGGACGTGCACGACATCGGCAAAAACATTGTGGGCGTGGTGTTGCAATGCAACAACTACGACGTGATCGACCTCGGCGTGATGGTGCCGGCGGCGAAGATCCTCGAGACGGCGATCCGCGAGCGGGTGGACCTGATCGGGCTCTCGGGGCTGATCACGCCGAGTCTCGAGGAGATGGCGTTCATCGCTGCCGAGATGACGCGCGAGCGGTTCACGGTGCCGCTGCTGATCGGCGGCGCCACCACGAGCAAGGTGCACACCGCGGTCAAGATCGCGCCGCAGTACTCGGGGAGCGTGGTGCACGTGCTGGACGCGTCGCGCGCGGTGGGCGTGGCGAGCGCGCTCCTGAGCGACGGCCAGCGCGACGACTTCATGCGCGACATCAAGGTCGAGTACCAGGCGGTGCGCGAGCAGCGTGCGGCGCGGCAGAAGGAGGCCAAGCGGCAGCCGTTCGCCGCGGCACGCGCGAACAAGCCGAAGGTGGAGTGGACCAACGTGACGCCGCCGCGCCCGACGTTCTCCGGCGTGCGCGTCTTCGACGACGTGCCGTTGGGCGAGCTCGTGCCGCGCATCGACTGGACGCCGTTCTTCCAGACCTGGGAACTGGCCGGCCGCTATCCGGCAATCCTCGAAGACGACAAGGTCGGCGCCGCGGCGCGGAGCCTCTTCGCCGACGCGCAGGCGATGCTCCGGCGCGTGGTCGAGGACAAGTGGCTGCAGGCGCGTGCGGTGGTGGGCTTCTATCCCGCCAACAGCGACGGCGCCGAAGACATCGTCCTGTACACCGACGACAGGCGCGCCACGGCGCGGGCCACGATTCACACGATCCGGCAGCAGATGGTGAAGGCGGACGGGCGGCCGAACTACGCGCTGGCCGACTTCGTGGCGCCGCGCGAGACGGGACTCGCCGATTGGTTCGGGGCGTTCGCGGTCACCACCGGCATTGGGCTCGATGCACGGGTGGCCGCCTTCGAGGCGCAGCACGACGACTACAGCTCGATCATGCTCAAGGCGCTCGCCGACCGACTGGCGGAGGCGTTCGCCGAGCGGATGCACGAGCGCGTGCGCACGCAGCTCTGGGGCTACGCGCCGCACGAGCACCTCGACAACAAGGCGCTGATCCACGAGGAGTACCAGGGCATCCGGCCGGCGCCCGGCTACCCGGCGTGCCCGGACCACACCGAGAAGAAGACGCTCTTCGAGCTGCTGGACGCGGAAGCCAGGGTTGGCATCACGCTCACCGAGAGCTTCGCGATGCTTCCCACCGCTGCCGTGAGCGGCTTCTACTTCTGGCATCCCCAGTCGCAGTACTTCGGCGTGGGGAAGATCGAGAAGGACCAGGTCGAGGACTACGCGCGCCGAAAGGGAATGGACATGGCGACCGCCGAACGGTGGCTGGCGCCGATCCTCAACTACGACCGCTAGGGACGCGCCGGGCTGGCGGCGCGGCGCGCGCGACCCGCCCGGGCTACTGCGGGGCGCGGAAGAGCCGCGGGAGGTCGATCATCAGCTCGCGCGGCATGCCCAGCGGCCGCCAGACAAGCGAAGTGCGCAGGAACTCCATCTTGGACGAGCCCCACTTGGAGCGTTCGATCAGCTGCTCGCGATGGTCCACGATCCAGACCTCCTCGATGCCGAGGTCGTGGTAGGCCTGCCGCTTGATCCCGCGATCGGTGCCGCGCGAGTGGCGCCCCACGATCTCCACCGCGAGCCAGTGACCGCGGAAGTGCTTCCAGTGCAGCACCGGCTCCTGATCCGTCAGCCGGATGTGCTCGCGCGGCAGCACGAGG
>JAYUMO010000281.1:0-2829 GCA_043762555.1 Gemmatimonadaceae bacterium
GTTCGACCGCGAGCTCAAGGATGTGTTCGCGCTGCAAGATTGAGATCGCGCAGGCGATCGCCCAGACGCTGCAGCTGTCCCTGTTCGGCGTGGGGGTCCCGCCGAAGCTGAGCGTGAGCACGGCGGCGTACGAGCGCTATCTGCGCGGGCGCTATTTCCGCGACAAGCGGAGCCCGGATGGGCTCCGGCAGGCGATAATCCATTTCCGCGAGGCGCTGGCGCTCGAGCCCGACTACGCGCTCGCGCACGCGGGCGAGGCCGACACCTTCTCGGTGCTCGCCGCGTTCGGCGCGATCGCGCCTTCCGAGGCGATGCCGCGCGTTCGGGCAGCGGCGCAACGCGCGCTCGAGCTCGATCCCGCGCTCCCGGAGCCGCACGCGGCGCTCGGCTGCGTCGCGGCGATGTACGAGTGGGATTGGGTGGGCGCCGAGCGGGAGTTCAAACGCGCGCTCACGATCAATCCGCAATACCAGACCGGGCACATGTGGTACGCGAATTACTGCCTGGCGCCGCTCGGCCGGCTCGATGAGGCGCTCGCCGAGCTGCGCGGGGCGCAGCGACTCGACCCGCTCTCGCTGGTGATCAACACCTCGATCGGGATGGTGCTCTACTTCGCGCGTCGCTACGATGAGGCGGTGGCACAGTTCCGCGGCGTGCTGGACCTGGATCCGCTCTATCTGTTGCCCAATTATTTCCTCGGGCGCACGGAGGTGCAGCGCGGGCACTTCACCACGGCGATCGAGCTGCTGGAGCGGACGGTGGCGGTGAGCAATGGGAACCCGCTGGCGCTCTCGGCGCTGGGCTACGCGCACGCCCGCGCGGGCGACGACGCCGAGGCACGCGCCCTGCTCGAGCGGCTGCGGTCGGTGGCGGCGGAGCAGTATGTGTCGCCGTTCGACCCGGCGTTCGTGCAGGTCGGGCTGGGCGAGCTCGAGCCGGCGATCGGCGGATTCGAGCGCGCCTTCACGGAGCGCGCCCCCGCGATGACCTGGATCGGTGTGGTCCCGGAGTTCGACGGGCTGCGCCGCGACGGGCGGATCACGGCGCTCCTGAGCCGAATGGGGCTCGCTCCGGGAGGCGCGGGCCGGTGACGGTGCCGCTCGTCGGCGCGCGGACCGTGCTCGCGGACCGCTACGAGATCGAGCGCGAGCTGGGGCGCGGCGGCGCCGCCGCCGTCCACCTGGCGCGCGACCGGAAGCTCAAACGGCAGGTGGCGATCAAGGTGCTCCTCCCCGATATCGCCTCGGTCGTGAATGTGGAGCGCTTCCTGCGCGAGGTGCAGATCGCGGCGCGTCTGGTGCACCCGCACATCGTCCCCCTCATCGAGTCGGGGCAGACCGAGGGGCTGCCCTACTACGTGATGCCGTTCATCGACGGCGAGACATTGCGCACGCGGCTCCTGCGCGACGGGCGCCTGCCGGTCGATGACGCGGTGCGCATCGCGCGCGAGGTGGCCGATGCGCTCGACTACGCGCACGCGGTGGGGGTGGTGCACCGCGACATCAAGCCCGAGAACATCCTCATCGCCGGCCGGCACGCGGTGGTGGCGGATTTCGGGATCGCGAAGGCGATCTCTGCCGCGTCGGACGCGCGCACGCCGGCGGACCGCGCGATCACGGAGACGGACCTCGTCGTCGGCACCCCGGCGTACATGAGCCTGGAGCAGATGGCCGGCGATGCGAACCTCGATGGACGCAGCGACATCTACAGCCTTGGCGTGGTCTTGTACGAGACGCTCGCCGGCGGGCCGCCATTCAAGGGGGCGACGCCGCTGGAGATCTTCTCGCAGCGCGTCACCGACGCTCCCGTACCGCTCCGCGACCTGCGCCCCGACACGCCGCCGGCGGTGGAGGCGGCCGTGGCGCGCGCCCTCGCGCGAGAACCGGGTGACCGCTTCGCCACCGCGCACGACTTCGCGAACGCGCTCGCGGAGGGCGATACCCCTCGCCCTGGACCCGTGCCCGCTGAACCCGAGGCGTCCATTGCCGTGCTGCCCTTCGCCTCGCTGGCGGCCGATCCCGACGGCGAGATCTTCTCCGACGGAATGACCGAGGAAGTCATCAACGCGCTGATGCGTCTGCGCCGGCTGCGCGTGGTCGCGCGCACCTCGGTATTCGCGTTCAAGAACAAGTACGAGGACGTGCGCGAGATCGGGCGCCGGTTGAACGTCCGCTCGGTACTCGAAGGGAGCATCCGCCGGTCGGGCGGCCGGCTCCGGGTGACGGCGAAGCTCATCAACGTCGCGGACGGATTCCAGACGTGGTATGGCGAATTCGATCGCGACATCGGCGACGCGATCGCGCTGCAGGACGACCTCGCACAATCCATCGTGCAAACCTTACAGCCCTCACTCCTCGGCACGGAAACGCCGTCGCGGCGGAGCACGAGCCCTGACGCCTATGATCTATACCTTCGGGGCCGTCATTTCTGGAACCAACGCACGCCGGTCGCCATGGCCAAGGCGCAGGAATGCTATCGCCAGGCGATCACGCTCGATCCCGATTTCGCGCTGGCGCACGCCGGTGAGGCGGATCTCTACACCGTGTTCTTCATCTATGGGTTTGCCGCGCCGAGCGAGGCGTTCCCACGCGCCCGCGACGCGGCGCTTCGTGCGATCGCGCTCGATCCGGCCGCGGCGGAGCCGCGGACGGCACTCGGCGCAGTGAAGGCCCTCATCGAATGGGATTGGCGCGATGCAGCCTCCGAGTTCCGGCGCGCCATCTCGCTCAACCCGCAGTATTCCACGGCGTACCAGTGGTACGCGAACTACGTGCTCATCCCGCTGGGGCGACTCGACGAAGCGATCGCCGAGTTGCAGCGCGCGCGCAA
>JAYUMO010000282.1:0-3533 GCA_043762555.1 Gemmatimonadaceae bacterium
CCGAAGAGGCTGCGTCCCGACTCCTCGAGGACGACGGCGATCTCGCGCCACGAGAGCCCGAGCCCGCCCAGCGTCTTCGGCAGCGTCGGCGCGAAGAGCCCCGCTGCCTTGGCCTTGCGCTGCAGGTCGCGGCGTACGCGCTCGAGTGAATCGTGATCGCCCAGATCCTGCTCGCGCGGGATCACCTCGGAGTCGACGAAGGCGCGCACGCGCCCGCGCAGCGCCGACAGCTCCGGCCCGGGATCGAAGTCGATCATCGCGCGCCCTCCTTGTCCTTCGCCTCGTTGACCAGGGCGCGCGCGCGCTCCCGGAGCACGAGCTTCTGGACCTTGCCGGTGGAGGTCCGCGGGATGTCGCCGAAGACGACGCGCTTGGGCGCCTTCCACTTCGCGAGCAGGGTGCGCGCGTGCTCGATGAGCGCCGGCCCGCTGACGTCCTGCCCGGGCTTGAGCTTCACGAACGCGATCGGCACCTCGCCCCACTTCTCGTCGGGGCCCGCGACGACGGCGGCCTCCAGCACCGCCGGATGCGCCGAGAGCGCGCTCTCCACCTCCAGCGAGGAGACGTTCTCGCCGCCGGAGATGATGATGTCCTTGGCGCGGTCCTTGAGTTCGACGTACCCGTCGGGGTGCATCACGCCCAGATCGCCGCTGCGGAACCAGCCGTCGGGCGCCGCGCGCTGCGTCGCCTCGTCGTCCTTGTAGTACCCGAGCATGATGTTGTTGCCGCGCAGCGCGACCTCGCCCATCGTCGCGCCGTCGGCGGGCACGTCGCCGCCGTCGCTTCCCACGATGCGCGCGCGCCCGCTGATGACGTTGCCCACGCCCTGCCGCGACTTGAGCCGGGCCTGCTCCTCGATGGGCAGGCCGTTCCATTCGCTGCGCCACTTGCAGAGCATGATCGGGCCGAAGGTCTCGGTCAGGCCGTAGAGGTGCGTCACGTCGATGCCCAACTCGGCCGCGCGCGCGAGCACCACGGGCGTGGGGGCCGCGCCGCCGATGCCGTAGCGCACTGGCCGGTCCTTCTTCGCGTCGGGGTGGAAGAGGAGTATCGAGAGCACCGTGGGCGCGCCGCACATGTGCGTGACCCCGGCCTCGCGGAACAGCCTCCAGATCTTCGCCGCGTCGATGGCCGGCAGGCAGATGTGCGTGCCGCCGACGGCCGTCACCGCCCAGGTGAAGCACCAGCCGTCGCAATGGAACATCGGCAGGGTCCAGAGGTAGCGCGACTCGGCGTCTAGCTTCATCTCCAGCGCCATCGCCAGCGACTGGAGATACGCGCCGCGGTGGTGGTACATGATGCCCTTCGGCTTGGCGGTGGTGCCGCTCGTGTAGCTGAGCGCGAGCAGGCCCAATTCGTCCTGCACCGGCGCCGAGAACGGCTGGCCCGACTCGACCAGCGCCTCGTAGTCGGAGGGTCCGATGCGGCGCAGGCCGGGGACGCGGCGCTCCACCTCGATCGCCGTGGCCTCGTTGGGCGCGTCGTGGACCAGGACCTTCGCGCCGGCGTGCTGGATGCACCAGGCGAGATCCTCGGGCGTGAGCCGCACGTTGAGCGGCAGGAGCACCGCGCCCGCGAACGGCGCGCCGTAGTGCAGCTCGAGCATCGCCTGGGAGTTGCCGCAGATCGCCGCGACCCGAGCGCCGTCCGTGGCCCCGAGCCCGCGCAGCGCGCCCGCGAGGCGCAGCGCCCGCGCGAGCAATTCGCCGTAGGTGGTCCGGCGATCGCCGTCGATGACGGCGACACGGTCCTGGAACACCTCGCCGGCCCGCCGCAGAAATGACGTCGGTGTCAAAGGCTCGAAGTTCATGCGGTCCATGCGTCTCGCCTTTCTCCATCTCGAACGGTGACGAACGCCCGGAGCTCAAGGCCCTGGCTACAGCGGCCGGTGAAGCACGCGCGAAAGCTCGCCCACCACGCCGCGGCGGAAGGTGAGCACGCAGAGCACGAAGATGGCTCCCTCGACGATGGTCACCCAGCCCCCGAACTGCGCCAGGTAGTGATCGAGCGAGACCACGATGAAGGCGCCGACGACCGGCCCGAACACCGTGCCCAGGCCGCCGAGCAGCACCATGAGAATCACCTCGCCCGAGACGCTCCAGTGCACGTCGGTGAGCGAGGCGAGCTGGAAGACGATGCTCTTCACGCCACCCGCCAGGCCGGCGAGGGTGGCGGAGAGCACGAAGGCGATGAGCTTGTAGTGGTCGACCTTGTAGCCGAGCGAGATCGCGCGCGGCTCGTTCTCGCGGATGCCTTTCAGCACGTTGCCGAAGGGCGAATGCACGATGCGGTGGATGAGGAAGAAGCCGATGAGGAAGATGGCCAGCACGGTGTAGTACATCGGCCGGGTCTCCTCGAGGGAGAGGAGCCCGAACAGCCGCCCGCGCGGCACGCCTTGGATGCCGTTCTCGCCGCCGGTGAACGGAGCTCGCAGGCAGAAGAAGTAGAACATCTGCGCGAGCGCGAGCGTGACCATCGCGAAGTAGATCCCCTGGCGGCGGATGGAGAGGAGCCCGACGCCGAGGCCGAGCACCGCGCCCACGGCGGTGGCGAAGAGGATCGACGCCTCGAAGGGCCATTCCCAGCTCTCCGCGGCGTGCGCCGCCGCGTAGGCCGCCGCGCCGAAGAAGAGCGCGTGGCCGAAGGAGAGCAGCCCGGCGTAGCCGATGAGGAGGTTGAAGGCGCAGGCGAAGAGCGCGAAGCAGAGCGCCTTCATGAGGAAGACCGGATAGACGACCAGCGGCGCGAGCGCGAGCAGGACGGCCACCGCGATCATCGGCGCGAGCTGCGACGGCCCCCGCGCCGGGGCTGCCCGCGCCGCCGCGGCGGGCGCGCCGGGCTCGACCACCGGTCCGCTGATCCCCGGCTCGCTCACTGGGCCCGTCCGAACAGCCCCGCGGGCCGGATCATCAGCACGATGGCCATGATGACGAAGATCACCGTGCTCGAGGCCTCGGGATAGAAAACCTTGGTCAGGCCCTCGATCACGCCGAGCGCGAAGCCGGTCACGATCGAGCCGGCGATCGATCCCATCCCGCCGATCACCACCACCGCGAAGACGACGATGATGAGGTCGCTGCCCATCAGCGGGTTCACGCGGTAGATGGGCGCCGCCATCACTCCCGCCACCGCCGCGAGCCCCACGCCCGCGGCGTAGGTCAGCGTGATGAGGAGCGGCACGTTGATGCCGAAGGCCTGGACGAGCGTCGGGTTCTCGGTTGCCGCGCGCAGGTACGATCCCAGCCGGGTGCGCTCGATGATGAACCAGCAGAGGAGGCAGAGGGTGAGCGAGAAGATGATCACCCACGCCCGGTAGTTGGGCAGGAACATGAAGCCGAGGTTGTGCCCGCCCTGGAGCGCCGGCGGAATCGCGTAGGGCTCGCCCGAGGAGCCGAACTGGTTGCGGAAGAGGCCCTGGATGATCAGGCCGACGCCGAAGGTGAAGAGGAGCCCGTAGAGCGGGTCGAGCTGGTAGAGCCGCTTCAGCATGGTCCGCTCAATGAGCGCGCCGAAGGCGGCGACGGCGAGCGGCG
>JAYUMO010000283.1:0-8459 GCA_043762555.1 Gemmatimonadaceae bacterium
GCAGGCGGTGTTCCTCGACGGCTACGATGACCCCGCCGGTCCCGAGCGCGGCACGCGCGAGCTGCTGGACGCGCTGGGCAAGGTGCTCGACCGCTAGGGCGCTTGCGCCGCCCCGGATACGGACTGCTCAACACGAGACGGAGACACGACGATGCGATCCATGATCCCCGACCTGCGCTTCGCCATCCGCAGCCTCTCCCGCGCCCGCGGCTTCACGCTGGCCGTCGTCCTCACGCTCGGACTCGGCATCGGCGCCAACACCGCGATCTTCAGCGTGGTGCGCGGCGTGCTGCTCCGCCCGCTCCCCCACCGCGACGGCGACCGCCTCGTGTACCTCCGGCAATCGGTGAGCGGCCCCGGCGGCGAGAACGTGCTCTTCTCCGTTCCCGAGATCCTCGACTTCCGCACCGGCGCCAAGACGCTGCACGGCATCGCGGAATACTCGGGCATGACGTACACGCTCCAGGGGGAGCACGACGCGGTGCGCATCAACGTCGGCCTCGTCACCGGCAACTTCTTCCAGATCATGGGGCTCTCGCCGATCCTCGGCCGGCCGCTGAACGACGGCGACGATGGCACGAAGGTGCCGCCGGTGATGGTGCTCACCTACGACTACTGGATGAAGCGCTTTGGCGGCGACAGCTCGATCGTCGGCAAGACGGTGCGGGTAGACAACAAGGCGGTGGCGGTGGTCGGCGTCCTCGAGCCCGCGCCCTTCTTCCCGAACCGGATGGACGCGCTGATGAACATGGTGATCAGCGAGCACCACACGAGCGCGCTGATGATCCAGGGGCGCACGCACCGGATGACCGAGATGATCGCGCGTCTCGCCCCCGGCGCCACGGTGCCGCAGGCGCGGGCCGAGATCGCCACCATTCGCGCGCGCGTCCAGTCCGCCTACCCGGACGCGTACGACAAGGCCTCCGGCTACAAGGTGACGCTCACGCCCTTCCGCGAAGTGCTCGGCGAGAAGGCGCGGCTCACACTGTGGCTCCTAATGGGCGCGGCGGCGTTCGTCATGATCATCTCCTCGGCCAACGTCGCCAATCTCACGCTGATGCGCGGCGTGCGGCGCGAGCACGAGCTGGTGGTGCGCGCGGCGCTCGGCGCCGGCGCGGCCCGGCTGCGGCGGCTGTTGCTCGCCGAGAATCTCGTGCTTGCAGCGCTCGGCGCGACGCTCGGCTTGGCGCTCGCCGTGGGCGGCGTGCAGCTGCTCATTACCTTCGCCGAACGGTTCTCGCCGCGCGCGAACGAGATCCGCCTCGACGGCATGGTGCTCGGCTTCACGCTCACGCTCGCCCTCCTCGTGGCCTTCATCCTGTCGTACGCGCCGACGATCGTGAAGGAGGGGACGATCGGCGGGTGGCTCGCGGCGGGGGCCAATCGCGCGAGCGGTGGGTTGCGACGGCAGAAGCTGCAGCGCACTCTGGTGGTGGCGCAGATCGCGGTGTCCGTCGTACTGCTCACTGGGGCGGGGCTGCTCACGCGCACGATGCTGCAGCTCTCCGAAGTGAACGACGGGCTCCGCCCCGGCGAGGTGCTGAGCATGGAAGTCCCGCTGGACGTCGGCCCCGGTCAAAGCGATGCGGACGCGAAGGCGCTGTACGACCGGATGCGTCTCGAGCTCGGCGCGATCCCCGGCGTGACGGACGTGGGGGTCGGCTCGAACGCTCCGCTGCGCGTCACGCAGTTCCAGCTAGAGGTGAAGGCGCAGGGGCGGGCGCTGGCTGCCGGGGAGGCGATCCCGCGCGCCGAGTACCGCACGGCGAGCCCGGAATACTTCCGCGCCGCGGGGATCCCGCTGTTGAGCGGGCGAGATTTCACCAGCACCGACCGCACCGGCGGGCCGATGGTGGTGATCATCAACAAGACGCTGGCCGACAAGCTCTTTCCCGACCGGGAAGCGCTCGGTCAGCGGATCGCGTGGACCGGCGACGTGCTGCGCTTCATTCCGGTGAGCGGGAACTGGCGCACGGTGGTGGGCGTGGTAGCCGATACGAAGGACGGCGGGCTCGACGCCGAGCCGCGCGGGGTGATCTTTCAGCCCTTCGCGCAGGAGCTGACCTTCGGCGGCGGCGGGTTGGTGATCCGCGCGAGGACCGATGCGCTAGCGCTGGTGCCGGCGACCACGCGCGTGGTGCGGAGCATCGCGCCGCGCTCACCGATCGAGAAGGTGCTCACCGTGGCGCAGATCCGCGACGAGAGCGTCGCGCCGCGCCGGTTGAACGCCGCGCTGGTGAGCTCCTTCGGCGTGCTGGCGGTGATCATCGCGGCGGTGGGGATCGCCGGCGTGCTGTCCTTCTCCGTGAGTGCGCGCACGAACGAGATCGGGATCCGGATGAGCCTCGGCGCGGACAGCGGCCGCGTGCAGAAGATGGTGTTGATGGAAGGGGGTGTGCTGCTGCTGATCGGCTTGGGGGTCGGCGTGGCGGCCGCGGTGTTCGCGACGCGACTCGTGCAGGGACTGTTGTACGGTGTGGCGCCGAACGATCCGGTAACGCTCGTGGTGGTGACGCTGTTGATGGGGGCGATCGGGCTTGCGGCGTGCTGGCTGCCGGCGCTGCGGGCGGCGAAGGTGGATCCGGCGGTGACGATGCGGGGGCAGTAGCGGGCGATTCGAGGCGCCGCTAGCCCACGCGCTGGCGGAGGAATCGCTCGGCCACCTGCTCGAGCCGGTCGTCGCCGTTCGCGCGCGCCTGCGCGAGCAGGCGTTCCACGTGCGGGCGAAGACGGGCCTCGCCCCACCGGAGCCCGGTGGCCTCCTCGGCGACGACGACCTCGCTCACGCGCGCGCCCTCGAGGAGCGCGACGGCGGCGGCCGCGTCGAATCCGGGATCATCGCGGGGCGGGAGCCGGTGGTCGACGATCGGGCGACGTTCCGGCTGGTCGTCTTTCACGAACGCACGGGACATGCCGGCAACTTAGCGGCGCCGAGGGCGACCCGGAATGGCGGCGTATCTTGCGGCGGTCGCTCGGCATCGGCAAAGTCATGCTACGGTGACCGAGCCGCGCCTGGTTGGTCGAGCGGCGACGGCGACCGTACCGCCAAGAAGTCGTCTATCAACGAAGGGGAGGCACGCAATGCGTTCACATCACTGGATATCGGCTCTGATCCGAAAGGCGACGGTTGCCGCCCTGGTGTTCTCTCTTGCAGGCGCATCGATCGCCTTCGTCGATCGAGGGGGCGATTCTCGGGCCGAGGCGCAATCACCAGCCAAGGTCGAAGCCACTATTTTCTCCTATGATGGACAGGATTTTGTTCGCACCACGACCACCTTGGCCATCGAAGATGGAAAATCTGCCGTCGGGAGCAAGCTCGACCGTGGCACGCCAGCCTTTGCGGCCTTGATGCAAAAACGCTCGTACACCGGCGACGCCACCGTGTTCGGCCACAATTACGTGGCCAACTATGCACCGCTCACCGGGAGCGATGGCAAGTTGACGGGCGCGCTGTTCGTCGCTGTTGCGAAGTAGGGAGGTTCCGTTGCGCGGCTGGGCCGGCCGCCGCTGACCAGGCGGCCGGCCTTCGCTTCTCGGTTGGACCACGCCTGCGCACGTGAAGAAGTGGTTCACGCCGGCGCCCTGGACCACCGTGGACTGCGAGATCGATCTCCGTCCGGGCGGGATCCTCCGCACGGTGATGCGCTCCCCAGAGGGGCAGGACTTCCCGAATGTCGGGTGCTACCTGGAGGTCGTCGAGAACGAGAGGCTCGTCATGACCGACGCGCTCGGACCGGGCTATGGGCCGTCGAAGAATCCCTTCTCCACCGCCCTCATCACTCTCGAATCGCGAGGCACGGGGACGAAGTACCGGGCGCTCGCCATGCATCGGGACGAGGAGAGTCGGCAGAAGGACGAGGGGATGGGGTTCCACGCTGGTTGGGGGAAGGCGCTCGATCAGCTGGTGGCCGTCGTCAAGAAACTCTAGGGCGGATCGCGCAAGTAGAGGCCGCTCCCGGTCGCGGCTTGCATCGATCGCATCGGGGTGGCGGATCGCCCCGAGAATCTCCATCCTTTTTCGGCTCCCCCGCCGGCGCCGAGCCGGCGGACCGGCGGATCTTCGAGGAGGTGAGCGATGCGACGAGCGGTGTTCGCGGCAGCGTGCCTGTGGATCGCGGGCACGGCGCAGGCGCAAGAGAGCACGGGGATCAAGGCCTACAGCAAGTTCGATTTCGTGCCCGGTGCGACGATCATCGCATACTGATGATGTCGCGCCGGACGCGGTGGGCGATTTCCCCGCGGGGTGGAACACCACTGCCTCGGGGGAGGTGGTCACGATCGAGGGGAAGCCCGGCCAAAGGCTGATGTTCACCAAGGGCGGGATCTTCCTCCCCGAGTTGCGCGCGACGCTGCCCGATAATTTCACCCTCGAGTTCGATCTGCTCGCGAGCACGACGTTCACGACGGGGACCGACTTCTCCGTCAACATCGTCGCGCTCCCGAAGATCAATGTGCCGGCCGGTTGGCAGGGGGCCGACGACCGCTTCACCTTCACGGCGAATCCCTCGGGTGTCTCCCGCTCCGACAAGCGCCAAGCTGGCACGGGCGAGGCCGCCGTCGAGGCGCAAGCGGAGCCGTTCGGCGCGCAGAGCGGCGGGCTCGTGCACGTATCCGTCTGGCGGCAGAAGGAGCGGCTCCGCGTGTACCTCGACCAACAGAAGGTGTGGGATGTGCCGAAGGCGATGGTGGCGACGGTCAAGTACAACAGCATTCTCTTCTACGTCTACGACGCCGCGCCGGACTACATGTACTATCTCACCAATCTCCGCCTCGCGGTGGGCGCCCCCGACGCGCGTAACAAGTTGCTCACCGAAGGAAAATGGGTAACTCACGGGATCCTCTTCGACGTGAACAGCGATCAGATCAAGGGCACGTCATACGGGACGCTCAAGGAGATCGCCTCCGTGATGAAGGAGAATCCGGCGCTCAAGGTAAAGATCATCGGCTACACGGATTCGGACGGCGATGCGGCCGCCAACCTCGAGCTGTCGAAGAAGCGCGCCGCCGCCGTAAAGAACGCGCTCGTGACCGAATTCGGGATCGACGCCGCGCGGATGGAGACCGATGGACGCGGGGCGAGCCAGCCGGTGGACAAGAACGACACCGCGGCCGGCAAGGCGAACAACCGGCGGGTGGAGTTCGTGAAGATGTGACGGCCGCCGTGCTTCCCCCTCCAACTCGACAGGAGGATCCGACCATGCACCACCGTCTCGCAGCTGTTCTGCTGGCTGTTGCCGCGGTGACGACGCCGAGCGACGCCGCCCTCGCCCAGATCCCCGGCGTGCCCACCCCGCCGCTCCCGACCGGGAGGGTGGGGAAGGGCACCCCGCCGAAGAACGAGGAGATCACGTCGCACACCGGATGCACGATCAACGACGACGTGATGGAGAACTTTCTCAAGGGCCTCGAAACGGAGCGCTCGATGAAAGCGGCTTTCGCGAAAGAGGCCGCGGCGGTGAAGACTTCCCAGGCGTACAACACGTGCATGGCCGAGGTGATCCACAGCACGGAGGGAATGGCGATCGGCGAGAAGGGGGTGAACGCTATGGGTGACGACAATCTTTCGGCGGCCGATAAACAGAAAGCGATGACCGCGATGGGTGTGGACCTGGCGGCGCTGCTGGTCAAGAAATGCGGCCGGCAGCCGGCGGAATTCAACTCCACTCGGTCCAAGCGGATGAGGGAGGCCGAGCAGGCGGGGGCGAAGACGGCGGGCATGGACGACGAGTGCTAGGCGAACATGAAGGAGTTCGCGATCGCCTTCTGCGGGCTGTCCATGGACCAGCAGCAGACGGCGATGGCGTCGGGGATCAAGTTCCCCGGCACCGGCAATGGCCAGTGGGTGTTCACGGCGGGGGAGGCCAAGGCATTCTCGCCTCGCTGCGACAAGCTGGTTCCGGCGATCAAGGCCGTGAGCGGCTGACCGGGGTCCGCTTCGCACCGGTGGACAAGAACGACACCGGGGCGGGGAAGGCCATCAACCAGCGGGTCGAATTCGTGAAGATGCGATCGCGTAGCAGCCCAACTCCAACATCGATCGAGGGGAGAAACCGACCATGCACCACCGTGCAGATCCCGGGCGTGTCGGTTCCGCAGTTGCCCACCGCTCTCCCGACGCCGGCCAGCCCGCCGAGCCCGCCCCCCGTCGCATCGAGCGCCTCAGCTCGCGAGTGCGAGGTGAGTGCGAACTCGATGGATCACTTTCTCCAGGGATTGGCCGCCGAGCGTGCCAAGCTGGATGCGTGCGCGAAGCAGGCGGCCTCGCTCAAGACGCCGGCCGCGTACCAGAGCTGTGTGGCGCAACTCTCGACCACCCCGGAATACATGAAGATTTCGCAGCGGGCCGCGGATGCGATGGATAAGAACCTCCCGGCGGACAGTCTCATGAAAGTGCTGGCGTCGGTCGGGACCGAACGGGAGGCGATCCAGTCGAAGCACTGCGGGCCGGACCCCGAGAAATTCGCCGCCGGCCGGAACGCCGCGCTCGACGCCGCCGAGGACGCCGGGGCGAAAGCGGCCGGTATGAGCCTCGACTGCTACCGCGCGAACAAGGAATTCATTCCCGCGTACTGTGGCATGTCCAAGGATCAGCAGCAGAAGGCGATGGCCTCGGGGACCTACGTCCCCGGCGTGGGGGGATCGACCGGGCAGTTGACGGCGGACGAAGCGAAGGCGCTGTCGGCGCGATGTGACAAGCTCGTGCCCGCGATCGCCGCGGTCGGCGGATGACCTCGCTCGCTCGGGCCGTTGCCGCGCTCGTCGTACTCCTCATCGGGGGGCACGACACGCGGTGGCACGCCGTGCGTCCCGGTGTGGCGGAGCAAGAAATGCAAATGGCGGAGCGAGGTCCGCTCTCCGCCGTGCGGGTGGTGGTGCTCCGACTCGATCCGGCGTTGCTCCGGTTCGCGCTCGACACGGCGACGCGCGAGTGGGGGACGCGCAGCGCGTGGACGATCGATCGGATCCCCGACGCTGGCATCGTGGCGTTCAACGCCGGGCAATTCGGCGCGGGCACACCGTGGGGCTGGCTCGTGCGCGACGGGGTCGAGGAGCATCCGCCGGGAAGCGGCACGGTCGCGATGGCCTTCGTGATGGACAGCGCGGGATCGCCCGCGCTCGTCATGCCGGGTGAGTTCTCGAGAGTGCGAGGACACGTAAAGCTGGCGTTCCAGTCGTATCCGGCGTTGCTCGCCGGGCCCGGCGTGCTCCCGTGGGAGCTGCCGGGGGCGGGGCGGGGGGTGGACCTCGAGCACCGGGACTCGCGGCTCGCGATCGGCGTGCTCGCCGACGGGTCGTTGATCGTCGCGCTCACGCGCTTCACCGGGCTGGGTCCTAGCGGGGAGTTCTTGCGGTGGGGGCCGACGGCGGTGGAGATGGTGGAATTCATGAGCGCCCTCGGCTGCCAACGGGCGATGCTGCTCGACGGCGGGATCTCGAGCCAGTTGGCGTACCGTGATACGGCTGGAGCTCTGTTGCGGTGGGCGAATCTCCGCGCGGTGCCGGTGGGAATGGTGGTGACCGCGGCGGCCTCCCATTGAGCGGAAGCACGGGATAGAATTGGCCATGCCGAAATGGGTCCGTTCCCCCGGTCGGGCGGTGGCGGTCGCGTCGCTGGCCGTCGTGATGGGTGTCGCCGCGCAGCAGCCGGCGGCGCCGTCGCCCGCCGCGGTCGCTCAGGCCGACAGCGGCCGACCGCCGTTCACGGAAGCCGACGTCCAGTTCATGACCGGCATGATCGCGCACCACGCGCAGGCGGTGCTCATCGCCGGGTGGGCCCCCTCGCACGGCGCGAGCCAGTCGGTGCTGGTGCTCTGTCAGCGGATCGTGGTCGCGCAAAACGACGAGATCGCGGCGATGCAGCGCTGGCTCCGGGAGCGCCAGCTGCCGGTGCCCGATGCGAGCCCGTCCCATCAGGCCATGAATATGCCCGGCATGGATCACGCCACGCTGATGCCCGGAATGCTCACCGCCGAGCAGCTCGCGCAGCTGGACAAGGCGCGCGGCCCCGACTTCAACCGGCTCTTCCTGACCTTCATGATCCAGCACCACCAGGGGGCGCTCACGATGGTGGACCAGCTTTTCGCCTCTCCCGGCGCGCTGCAGGATGACCTGATGTACAAGTTCGCGTCTGACGTGAGCGCCGATCAGAGCACCGAGATCGATCGGATGCAGAAGATGCTCGCCGCCATGCCGGCCGGCGCGAAGGGTTTCTGATCGCTCGCCCCCCCGCCATTCAATTCACTCGCCACCGCTTCACACGGAGCCCCCAGTGAGATCCAAGCTCAATGCGTCGCTTTCCGCCTCGCTCACCATCGGTCTGCTCTTCGTCACGGCTTGTGCGCACGCCAACCCCGAGTTGTCCACCGCGCCCCCCTCGCCCGATCCGCGCCTCTCGCTGCGCGCCGGGTGGATGGATGCCGGCCAGGCGCTCTGGAACTTGGCGCTCGTGTCCGCCACGC
>JAYUMO010000284.1:0-11259 GCA_043762555.1 Gemmatimonadaceae bacterium
AACTATCTCGCCGCGTGGGCGGACCACGATGAGACGCGGCGCGAGCTCTATCGCCACTCGCCGCGGGACGCAGATGCGTACGACGAGTACGGCCGCCTGATGTTCCACATGGCCCACGCGGTGAAGCCGATCCTCAGCATGGTACCCCCCGATCCCACCTCGCTCGCTCCGCGCGATCTCATGGGTCTGCTGCGACTCGGCAAGCATTTCCGAGACCTGGGCGCGGAGAAATTCCACGCGCTCTACAAGCTGATGACGATGAGCTCGGCGGATTTCCTCGAGGAGTGGTTCGAGACGGACGTGCTCAAGGCGACGAAGTCGGCGAGCGGGATCATCGGCACCTTCTTGGGACCGCGCTCGCCGGGCACCGCGTACGTGCTCCTGCATCATTATATGGGTGAGCTGGACGGCGTCTTCCGCGCGTGGGGATTCGCGAAGGGGGGCACGGGCTCGGTGAGCGAATCGATCGCCGGCGCCGCGCGACGCTTCGGCGCCGAGGTGCGCACAGATGCCGCGGTGGCACACGTGCTCGTGAAGGGTGGACGCGCCGCGGGGGTGGTGCTCGCGAACGGCGAGGAGATCCGCGCGCGCACCGTCGTGTCGGGGCTCGATCCGCGGCGCACCTTCCTGGGACTCGTGGACCGGAAGGAGCTGCCCGAGGAGTTCGTCGCCGACATCGAGCGCTTCAAATTCCGCGGCTCGTCGGGGAAGGTGAATCTCGCGCTCGGCGCGCTGCCGAATTTCACCTGCATGCCGGGGAACGGGCCGCACCTGCGCGGCGCGATGTCGATCAGCCCGAGCCTCGACTACGTGGAGCGCGCGTACGACGACGCCAAGTACGGCGAGTTCTCGCGACGGCCGTTCATGGACATCGTCATCCCGTCGCTCATCGATCCGGGGATGGCGCCGCCGGGGAAGCACGTGATGTCGATCTTCGTGCAGTACGCGCCGTACTTCCTGAAGGGCGGCTGGACGGATGCCAAGCGTGAGGCATTCGGCGATGCGGTGGTGAACGCGGTCGAGCGCTTCGCGCCGAACATCAAGTCGTGCATCCTGCACCGCCAGGTGCTCACCCCGCTCGACATCGAGCGGATCACGGGACTCTCCGAGGGGAACATCTTCGGTGGGGAGCTGGCGCTGCATCAGCTCTTCTTCCTCCGGCCGGCGCCGGGGTGGGCGAAGTACCGCTCGCCGGTGCGTGGGCTCTACCAGTGCGGCGCGGGCACGCACCCGGGGGGTGGGATCATGGGCGCGTCCGGCCGGTTGGCGGCGATGGCGATCCTGGAGGACCGCGCATGAGTCGCGACCCGATGCAGAGCGTGATCGTCATCGGCGCCGGCGTGAACGGGCTCGTCGCCGCGCACACGCTCGCGGGCGCCGGGCGGCGCGTGCTCGTGCTCGAGCAGCGTTCCGACACCGAGACCGACGCGTCGCCCAACGTCGGGTGGGTGCCGCCACAGGTCGTGAAGGAGCTTTCGCTCGACACGCATGGCTTCGCGGTGCGACGCACCGATCCGTGGATCAGCTCCGCGCTGCCCGACGGCAGCCGCCTCGAGCTCTGGCACGATGTGGGCAGATCGGCGGAGGCGATCCGTCGCCTCAGCTTGGCCGACGCCGCCAAGTGGCCGGAGTTCTGCGCGCGCATGCGCAAACTCGGGAGCGTGCTCGAAGCGCTGTACGTGGTCCCACCGACGGACGTGGAGACCACCGACCCCATGGAGCTGCTCCGCCTCGCGGGACTCGGGCTCCGCGTGCGCCGGCTTGGCAAGCAGGGGATGATCGACCTGCTGCGGATCCTGCCGATGGCGGTGGCCGAATTGCTCGACGATTGGTTCGCGAGCGACGCGCTCAAGGGGGTGCTCGGCGCCGCGGGGGTCACGCATCTCCATCAGGGTCCGCGCTCGGGCGGGACGGCGTTCGGCCTGCTCCATCATCATGTAGGGAGCCCCACGGGCGTCTTCCGGCCGCCCGTGTCGAACGTGAGCCAGGTGCTCTCGGCGCTCCCCGGCATCGAGATCCGGCGCGGCGCGACCGTCACCGGCATCACCCTGAAGGATGGGCGTGCCACCGGCGTCGTGCTGGCGGGCGGCGAGGAGATCGCGGCGTCGCAGATCGCGTCGAGCGCCGATCCGCGCCGCACGATGCTCGGACTCGCCGCGCCCGGGTGGCTCGATCCCGAATTCGCGCTCGCGGTGCGCAACATCAAGTGCCGCGGCGTCGCGGCCACCGTCACCCTCACGGTGGACCGCGCGCCGGACTTCTCTACCCTGCTCATCGCGCCATCCCTCGAGTATCTGGAGCGCGCGTACGACGACGCCAAGTACGGCCGCGTCTCCACGCATCCGTGGCTCGAAGCCCGCGCCGACGGGAACCGCGTGATCGTGCACGCGCAGTACGCGCCCTACGAGTTGGCAGACGGCAGCTGGGATGACGCTCGGCGCAAGGCGCTCGGCGACCTAGTGGTCGAGCGGCTCACCGAGCGCGCGCCGTCCCTCCGCAGCGCGATCACGGCGCGCGAGGTGCTCACCCCCGCCGATCTGGAACGGCGGTACGGCCTCACCGAGGGACACGCGTACCAGGGTGAGCTCACGCTGGACCAGATCCTCTTCATGCGGCCGGTTCCCAATTGGGGGCACTACCGCACGCCGATCACCGGGCTGTTCCTCTGCGGCGCCGGTACGCACCCCGGCGGCGCGATCGCCGGTGCGAGCGGCCGGAACGCGGCGCGGGAAATATTGCACGGGAAGGACTGACTCGCGGCACCCCGATAGGAGCACCTCGCCGATGATCACACGCACGCCGGTCCGACGTTCCGCGCTCCTCGCGCTCGCGCTCTTTTTTTTCGTCGCCGCTCCGCTCGGCGCGCAATCGCTCGCCGACCGCGTGAGCAAGATCATGGCGCGCCCTGAATTCGCGCACGCGTTCTTCGGCATCGCGTTCTACGACATCGATTCGGGGAGGGCCATCTATCGCGTGAACGGCGACAAGTTCTTCACCGCCGCGTCGACCACGAAGCTCCTCACCGTCGGCACCGCGCTCGACCTCCTCGGCGCCGACTATCGCTTCCACACCCGCGCCTATCGCACCGGACCGGTCGCCGCCGATGGCACGCTGGAAGGCGACCTCGTGCTCGTCGCCGCCGGCGACCCGAATCTCTCGGGGCGGATCCGCCCCGATGGCTCGCTCGCGTTCAAGAACGAAGACCACGCCTACGGCGGAGAAATGGTGGACGGCGATCCGCTGCTCGTGATCCGCGAGCTCGCGGCGCAGGTGGCGGCCAAGGGAGTGAAGCGGATCCGCGGCCGGGTGATCGTGGACGCGTCGCTCTTCCCCACCGGCGACCGCGAAGGCGGTTCCAATGTGGTGATCTCGCCGATCATCGTGAATGACAATGTGATCGATGTCATCGTGTCGCCCGGCGCGGCGGTCGGCGCGCCGGCCACGGTGGCCGTCTATCCGTTCACCAATTATCTCCGGCTCACGACGAAGATCGCGACCGTCGCCGCCAACGGAAAGTCCGACTTCAACGTCACGTCGGACGCCGCGGATCCCGATGGTGGTCGCCGCGTCACCGTGACCGGGACGATCGCGCTCGGCCACAAGGCGATGCTCGGCCCGTACGACGTGCCCGATCCGATCCGCTTCGCGGAGGTGGTGCTGGCCGAGGCGCTCAACGAGCGCGGGATCCTGGCCGCGCCGCGCGAGGTGAACGACTCGGCGAACGTGAAGGCGCTCAGCGTGTGGTACACCGACGCCAACATGGTAGCCGAGCACGTGTCGCCCCCGTTCAGCCAGGAGGCGAAGGTCACTCTCAAGGTGAGCCAGAACCTGCACGCGAGCATGCTGCCCTATCTGCTGAGCGCGGTGATCGCGAAGGGTCCGGCGCCGCAGGCGGGCTTCGATCTCGAGCGCGCGTTCCTGCTGAAGGCGAAGCTCGACGTCGGGAGCGCCAGCCAGGGCGACGGCGCCGGCGCCGTGGCGCACTACACGCCCGACTTCATGGTCAGCTATCTGGCCTTCATGGCCAAGCACAATAGCTATCAAGCGTTCTTCGACGCGCTGCCCGTGCTCGGCAAGGACGGCACCGTGTGGAACATCCAGACCGCGTCCCCGGCCGCCGGCTACGTGCACGGGAAGACCGGTACCTTCGGCGAGGGCGATCTTCTGAACCAGAGCGAGTTCGTGACCGCGAAAGGGCTCGCGGGCTACTTCACCCGCCCGGACCGCCGTCACGTCGCGTTCGCGATCTACATCAACAAGGTGGACGTGAAGGGCGACGACGCCGTGACGAGGATCGTCGGCCAGGCCGTGGGCGAGATCGCGGCGGCGGGGTATCTCGCGCCGTAGGCGCCCCTCACCTGAACAGCGCGACCGATTTGACGACGGTCTGCGTCACGCCCCACGCGAGCGGGATCCCCACGTAGAGCCACGCGATCGCGACGAGCAGCTTCTGCGTTGCCGTGGTGTGCGCGGGCGCGCTCGAACCCTTAGCCATGCTTCCCTCCGCCGGAGAGTGTGCCGGTGAAATGGTGCTTCGGGTCCACCGCGCGCACCATCAAGTTCGACGTGAATCCGATCAAGAGGAGCACCGCCATGACGTACATCGTCACGTTGTACGCCTGCGCCTTCTCGACGCCGTGCGCGATCTGGAATTCGCGGATGTAGTTGACGAGCACCGGACCGAGCACGCCGGCGGTGCTCCACGCGGTGAGCAGGCGGCCGTGGATCGCGCCTACCTGCATCGTGCCGAAGAGGTCGCGCAGATAGGCGGGGATCGTCGCGAAGCCGCCTCCGTACATCGTCAGCACCACCACGCAGACGAGCACGAACAGCGGCACGATCTGGGTACCCGCCACCGTCGGGATGCTCGCGTAGAGCGCGGCACCGAGCGAGAAGAAGGTGAAGTACGTCGCGCGCCGCCCGATCCGGTCGCTGAGCGAGCTCCAGAAGAATCGGCCGCCCATGTTCGCCAAGCTCAGCAGCGACACGAAACCCGCCGCCGCCGGCGCGAGCACGCGCCCCTTGAAGATCTCCTGGATCATCGGGCTCGCCTGCTCCAGAATTCCGATACCTGCCGTGACGTTCATGCAGAGGATCACCCAGAGCATCCAGAACGGCGGCGTCGTGATCGCTTCGTTCACCTCGACGTTCGCGGTGGTGACGAGCGCCTTCGCCGGGCCCGGCGTCCAGTTCGCGGGCTTCCAGCCGTCGTACGGCACGCGCACCGTGAAGGCGCCGAACATCATGAAGGCGAAGTAGATCGCGCCCATCGTCACGAAGGTCTCGACCACGCCCTGCGTGGTCGGCGTCTTGTAATAGTTCATGAGGGCCACGGAGAGCGGGCTCGCGATCATCGCGCCGCCGCCGAAGCCCATGATCGCCATCCCGGTCGCCATCCCCGGTCGGTCGGGGAACCACTTGATGAGTGTCGACACCGGCGAGATGTAGCCGATCCCGAGGCCGGTGCCGCCGAGCACGCCGTAGCCCAGCACGAGCAGCCAGAATTGGTGCGTCGCGACGCCCAGCGCGCCCACCATGAATCCGCCGCCGAAGCAGCAGGCGCTGGTGAACATCGCGCGTCGCGGCCCCACGCGCTCGAGCCAGGCGCCGAACACCGCCGCCGAGAGACCGAGGAAGACGATCGCGCAGCTGAACACCCAGCCGAGGGTGGAGAGCTTCCAGTCGCCGGGCGCCGAATCGGTGACGCCGATCAGCTTCGAGAGGGGCAGCTTGAAGACGCTGAAAGCGTACGCCTGCCCGATACAGAGATGGATGGCGAGCGCGGCCGGCGGCACGCGCCAGCGGCTGAAGCCGGGCTTGGCGATCGAGTGATCGCGGTCCAGGAAGGAGAGCAGCGCCATGCAGTGGATCTCCGGTGCCGGGGTCACTTCGCGGACCAGGTCGCGCATAGACTACAGCCGGCGCGCGTTCTCCGCCACTACCGCGCCCCGGCCGGCGCGATTACACTTCCGACTCGCGCGCGTCCTTTCCGTGCGCCGCGGTCGCGTAGCTCAGCTGGTTAGAGCGCTGGTCTCACATACCAGAGGTCCGGGGTTCGAGTCCCTGCGCGACCATTGTCACGAAAGCAGCGCGGCCCGGCGTTCTCGGAACGCCGGGCCGCTTCGCATCGGGGACCCCTGCACGCATCACGGTTGTGCGAGCAGTTCTACCTCGTCGTCGTTCCCCGAGTAGCTCCGCCCGCACGCGCCGCACGTCACGTGCAGCGGGCCCATGATGCGCGCGTCGAGCGGCAGCCGCACACCGCAGGCGCAGATCCAGCCCGCCACCTGCGCCGGGATGCCGATCACGAGCGCGTACGGCGGCACATCGCGCGTGACCACGGCGCCCGCGCCGACGAAGCAGTACTCGCCGAGCGTGACGCCGCAGATCACCGTCGCGTTCGCCCCCACCGAGCTGCCGCGCCGCACCAGCGTCGCTTGGTACTCGTTCTTGCGCGACACGGCGCTGCGCGGGTTGATCACGTTCGTGAACACCATCGAGGGACCGAGGAACACGTCGTCCTCGCAGACCACGCCCTCGTACACGCTCACGTTGTTCTGGATCTTCACGTTCTTACCGAGCGTGACGCGCGGCATCACCACCACGTTCTGCCCGAGCGAGCACTGCTCGCCGATCACCGCGCCCGGCATCACGTGGCAGAAGTGCCAGATCGTCGTTCCCTTCCCCACCGTCGCGCCCGCGTCAACGAAGCTCGACACGTGCGCCTGCCCGCCGCCGGGCAGCTCCTTCATCTCGCTCATGGGCGGGGCGCCTCGTCGGAGAAGGAGCGCAGCGGGAGCGTGACCTCGCGCTCGGTGCGTGCCGATTCGTAAATGGCGAGAATGAGCTCGAGCGATTTGCGCCCCTCACGGCCGTCGGTGCCCGGGGCGGCCTCGCCGCGCAGCACCTTCACCACGTTCTCGTAGTAGGGGCGGTGCCCCGAGCCATACACGCTCAGCGGATTGGGCGCCGCGCGCTGCGCTTCGGCCTCGCGGTCGATGTCATGATACTGCGCGAACTCCCACGTCTCGATGCGGTTGAGCGCGGTGCCCCCCACCTTCACCGAGCCTTTCTCGCCGAGGATCGTGATCGATCCCTCGAGGTTCTTGGGATAGGTGAGCATCGTCACCTCGATCGTCCCGAGCGCACCGCTGCGGAACTTGAGCACCGCGACCCCCGTGTCCTCGCTCTCGATGCGGCGCGCGAGCGTCGCCGTCTTCGCGCTGACGCTCGCCACCGGGCCCACCAGCCACTGGATCATGTCCACGTAGTGGCTCGCCTGGTTCATGAACGCGCCGCCGTCGAACTCCCAGGTGCCGCGCCAGGGCGCCGCGTCGTAGTAGCTCTGCGGTCGGTTCCACCGCACGGTGGTGTTCGCGAGGTAGATGCGGCCGAAGCGCTCGAGATCGATCGAGCGCTTGAGGAGCTGGATAGCCGGGTTGAGCCGGTTCTGCTTCACCACGAACAGCTGGATGTTCGCCCCATCGCACGCCTTCACGAGCGCATCCGCCTCCTCGAGGCGCGTCGCGATCGGCTTCTCGACGATCACGTGCAGCCCGCGCTGCGCGGCGAGGATCGCGTGCTTGGGATGGAGACCGCTCGGCGTGCAGATCACCGCGACATCGGCGCCCACCGCCTCCAGCATCGCCGCGGCGCTCGTGAAGTGCGGCACTTCGAGCTTCTCCCCCGCCGCCTTGGCGCGCTCGGCGATCTCGTCGCAGACGCCGACGAGACGGAGCGCGGATTGAGTCGCGATCGCTTCGAAGTGCCGCTCGCTGATCCGGCCGCAGCCCACGACCACGACGCGGAAAATGCGCTCCGCCGGCACCGCCCCAATCACCACCCCGCCGTCGCGCACCGCCACCCGCGGCACGGCCTCGGTCATCGCGCGGTCACGCGTGGGCTGGCGCGCGCGCCGGCGGCGCCGCCGCCGGCTTCGCCTCGCCGTGCCCCGCGCACGCGTTGCGCGTGTCGATCACGATCCGCGCGAGCGAACAGACGCGGGCGTAGTCCACCGACGAGTGGTCGGTGACGATGAGCACCGCATCGGCCCCCTTGAGCGCCGCATCGGTGAGCGGCACCGAGCGCCCCACCGCGCCCGCCGGCGTCTGATCGTCGGCGCGGATCTCCGGCACGAGCGCATCGTGGAAGCTCACCACGCACCCCTTCTGTGTGAGCAGGTCGAGGATATCGAGCGCCGGGCTCTCGCGCAGATCGTCGATGTCCTTCTTGTAGGCGACGCCGAGCACCAGCACGCGCGCCCCCTTCAGCGCCTTCCCCACCGCGTTGAGCGCATCCTGCGTCTTCGACACCCAGAAGGCGGGCATCTCGGTGTTGATCTCCCCGGCGAGCTCGATCATCCGCGTCTTGTAGTGCAGCGTACGCATCTTCCACGCGAGATAGTGCGGGTCGAGCGGGATGCAGTGCCCGCCCAGCCCCGGGCCCGGCGTGAACTTCATGAAGCCGAACGGTTTCGTGGCCGCGGCTTCGATCACCTCCCACACCGAGACGCCCAGCTTGTCGCAGATCATGGCCATCTCGTTCACGAGGCCAATGTTGATCATGCGGAAGGTGTTCTCGAGCAGCTTGGTGAGCTCCGCCGCTTCGGGGGAGCTCACTGCCACGATCTGGTCGATGAAGAGCTCGTACACCCGACGGCCCAGCTCGCTGCAGCGCGGGGTGACGCCGCCGAGCACCTTCGGCGTGTTCTTCGTCCGCCACCGCACGTTGCCGGGATCCACGCGCTCGGGGCTGAAGCAAAGAAAGAAGCCCTCACCCACGGTGAGCCCGCGCTTCTCGAACGTGGGCAGCATCAGCTCGCGCGTGGTGCCGGGATACGTGGTGCTCTCGAGCACCACGAGATGCCCGGGGCGCAGCGCCGCCGCCACCGATTCCGTGGCCGCGACGACGAAGCTCATGTCCGGATCCTTCGTCTTCCCCAGCGGCGTCGGGACGCAGAGGGAGATCACGTCGCATTCCGCGAGCCGCGCCATGTCGAGCGTCGCCTCCAGCTTTCCCGCGGCGCGGAGCGCCTTCACATCCGCGGCGGCGACGTCCTTGATGTGGCTCTCTCCCGCGTTCACCCCCGCGACGACGCGCTCCGCGACCTCGAAGCCGATCACGCGGAGCCCCGCCCGCCCCATCTCCACCGCCAGCGGGAGCCCGACGTAGCCGAGCCCCACGACGCCGCACGTGATGTCGCGCTTCGCGATCTTGCGGGAGAGCGTCTCGTAGGTGCTCATGCGTGTGGACTGGAGTGAGCGAACTCTTGAGGTTGAGCCAAAGTAACCGACGCCGGAAGGACGAACAAGCGCGTCGCACGTTCCGGCGCGCGGGCGCTCATCCCTTCGCGCCCGCCGCGCGCAGGCGGCCGAGCGCCGCCGGATCGAGGCGGACACGCACCACCATCTCGTCGCCGTCGTGCCGTTGGTCCAGGACTTCGCCGGTGCGATGGAGCTCGGCGAGCAGCCGGCCATCGCTCGCCGAGACGCGCAGCTCCGTCACCGGCTTCAATTTCCGGACCGCCGCCAGCAGCGCGCGCCGAAGTGGCTCGAGGCCGCCCTCGGCGATCGCCGAGACGAACACCGACTCGGGGGCGATCTCGCGCGCTCGGTCGTGCAGCGAAGGCGCCATTTCCTCGGTGACGCGGTCCAGCTTGTTGAACACGGTGAGAGTCGGCCGTTCCGCCGCGCCGATCTCTTCCAGCACCTGCCAGACGACGCGCGCGTGATCCTCCCAGAGCGGATGGCTGGCGTCGATCACGTGGAGCAGCAGGTCGGCTTCCTTCACCTCTTCGAGCGTCGCGCGGAAGCTCGCGACGAGATCGTGCGGCAGCTTCCGGATGAACCCCACCGTGTCGGTGACGAGCACGCGCTGCCCCTCCCCCAGGTCGGCCTCGCGCGTGAGCGGGTCGAGGGTGGCGAAGAGCCGGTCCTCCACGAACACTTCGGGCGCGCCGGCGAGCGTGCGCAGGATGGACGACTTGCCAGCGTTGGTGTAGCCGACGAGCGACGCGCGAAAGCTCTGGCGCCGCGACTGCCGCTGCACCTGCCGCGCGCGCTGGACGTCGGCCAGCCGGTCCTTGAGCGCGCGGATGCGATGGCCGATCAACCGGCGGTCGGTTTCGAGCTGCGTCTCGCCCGGGCCGCGCATGCCGATGCCGCCGCGGAATTTCTCGAGGTGCGTCCACATGCGGGTCAGGCGCGGCAAGAGGTATTCCAGCTGCGCGAGCTCCACCTGCATCTTCGCTTCGCTCGTGCGCGCGCGCACGGCGAAGATGTCGAGGATCAGCTCGGCGCGGTCCATCACGCGCTTGCCCACCGACTGCTCGATGTTGCGCAGCTGCGCGGGGCTGAGCTCGTCGTCGAAGATGACCAGCGTCGCCCCCTTCTCCTCCACGAGCGCTTTCAATTCGTCGAGCTTGCCCGAGCCCAGGTAGGTGCCGGGATGCGGGCGGTCGAGCAGCTGCGACACCTCGCCGACGACGACCGCTCCGGCGGTGTCGGCCAGCTCGGCCAATTCTTCGAGGTGCTCCACGAGATGCCGGCGCGCGCCGGCCCCCTTCATCGGCGCGCCCACGAGCAGGGCGCGCTCAACCGGGGTCTCGAGGGAGATCAGGTCGCGAGCGATGGCGATCGTCCTCGTTAGCGGGTGCCGGGCGGGCCGAAGCGCCCGCGCTGATCGTAGGGCAGCGTGATCGTCCCCACGCCGGAGACGATCTGCATCTCGCCCTTCACGCGATAATCCACCGACCCACGATTCATCAGCACGGTCCCGGCCGCCCCCGCGCCCTGCCAGGTGAATCGCACCGGCAGCCGTACCACCGCCGAATCGAGCGCCGGCACCACCACGCGCTGATCCGCCTCCCCGCTGCCCACCAGCGCGCTATCCACGAGCACCGAATACGTGATCCGCGAAGCGTCCAAATTGAAATCGTTCGGATTGTACACACTGAGCAGCACGTCGAGCGTCCCCCCCTCGAGCCCCACCCCGGCCAGCCGCACGTCCCGAAGCGTGACCACCGGGCTCTCGAACGCCGCCCTCGCGACCGAGGCGCAGGCGCCCATCATCACTAGAAGAAGCAGAGTCCACGAGCGTTGTCGCATCCCTCAAATTCCTCGTTGAGGTCAAGATCAACTACGGGACCGCGGATCTACGCGGAAAGGCAACCGATCTACGCGGATCGCTCCTCGCGCCGGCGACCTTCCGATCCGAGATGTGTCAAAGCAAAGGCACTTCTTTTGGAACTACTCCTGCGCA
>JAYUMO010000285.1:0-1740 GCA_043762555.1 Gemmatimonadaceae bacterium
CGATGCGTGAGCGCCGCCGCCTTCTTGATCCAGACGGTGGCGGTCACGAACATCGGCAACGGCCGCAGCCCGCTGATCGGGAAATTCTGCACGGCGCGCGCGGTCTGCACGCCGTACAGCGCACCGGTGGGGACCGCCAGCGCGCCGAGCGGGTCCTTCTCCAGGCGGGTCGGACCGGTCACGGGAAGGTGGTCTTGGTCGTGTCGAATTCCGCGATCGCGAGCAGCAGCGTGTTGTTGGGGCCGGTGGTGTACGTCGTCACCCAGCGGAACGCGTTCGCCGTCTGGTACCAGTTGTACGCGGCCGCCCAGTTGCTCGCGAAGTTCGTGCCGACCCAGAAATCGCCATCGTCCCGCATCGAGCAGATGAGCTGCCTATTGGGCACGGTGAGCGACGTTTTGCTGTAGATGAGCTGAACATTGACGGCGGCGACGTTCCCCGCCGAGCCCGCGACCCACGTGAGATGCAGCGAGTCGGTCGGCTTCGGGTCGATCGGCCCGAGGATGAGCTTCTTCGCCGTCACGGCATGCGTGACCATCGAGGGATAGCCGCCGCTGGCGCCCGGCACCGTGAAGATGATGTCCCCGCCCGGCACGTGCGCGAAGCCGGCCGTCGGCCCCTTGTAGACGATGAGCTTCCATGGCAGCAGCCCCGAGCCGGGATTCGGAGGCGGCACCCGCCACACGGTGTCGGGCTTCATGTCGATCGTGGCGAGGCTGCTCTGCGCCTGAATCGGCGAGCCCGCATCCAGCTGGCCCGTCAGGCTCGCCGTGGTCGTATCCGGCGGGACATAATCCTTCTCGATGCACGCATCCGGCGCCGCCGCGCTGTAGGGCAGACTGGGGAGATTGGACGCCTGCCAGAAGACTCCCGTCGGCTTCACGATGTAGCCGCCACCGGCACCGGTACCGTCGCTGGTGTCCGAAACGTTGATCACGCCAAGCGGGCGGGAGGAGGGGAGGGATTCGGGGCACGCCGCGGTCGCGATGACGAGTAGTGCGCACAGACCAGGCAGAATTCGCATGTGACGTCCTCGGTTCGGAGACATGGGATCGGCGCGGCCGCGATCGGGTGACCGCCGCGAGGTCGCGCCCTGAAAGGTGCATCGGCGGAGGCCTTCGGGACAACCGGGGGCCGGCGCGAGGGCGTCCCCTGCTACCCCGTCGGCGACGCGACGCTCCCCGGTACCCCCCTCAGCGGGTGGGCGCCACTCGGGCCAGTCCGTTCAGGAAGGGATTGTCCGCGCGCTCGCGCCCGATGGTGGTCGCCGGCCCGTGCCCGCTGTACACCACGGTCTCGTCGCCGAGCGCGGCCAGGCGCTCGAGCGTGCGGGCGAGCTGCGCGCCGTCGGCGAGCGGGAGATCGGTGCGGCCCACCGAGCCGGCGAAGAGACAATCGCCGACGAACGCCACGCCGTTCCCGTGGATGACCACGTGCCCGGGGGCGTGCCCCGGCGCGTGCATCACGGTGAACTCCAGTGCCCCCACGCGCAGCACTTCGCCCTCGGTGAACGCGGCGTCCGGATCGGGCGGCTGCTCGACCGTGGCGCCGAAAAGGACGCCGTGCTCGGCGGCGGCGTGATACAGCGGGAGGTCGGCGGGATGGAGGTGCACCGGCACCGGGTGCACGCGCTCGATCGCGGCGATCGCGCCCACATGGTCCACGTGGCCGTGCGTGACCCAGATGGCGTCGAGCGTCGCCCCCGATTCCCGGAGCGCCGCGAGCAGGCGCGGCGCTTCA
>JAYUMO010000286.1:0-3191 GCA_043762555.1 Gemmatimonadaceae bacterium
TGCCGAGTGCCGAGTGCCGAGTGCCGAGTGCCGAGTGCCGAGACCCGCTGTGCGAACTCGCCTCCGAGAGCGGGAAACGGGACTCGAACCCGCGACCCCAACCTTGGCAAGGTTGTGCTCTACCAACTGAGCTATTCCCGCGCGACGACCGCGCTCCGTTCTGCCGAGTCCCGAGTCCCGAGTCCCGAGCCGTCCCCCAGTGGAGGCGAGGGGAATCGAACCCCTGACCTCTTGAATGCCATTCAAGCGCTCTCCCAACTGAGCTACGCCCCCCGGGTATCCCCGACTCCCGCCGGGAACCTCTAAGGCTAAATGGGAGTATATGGTCTGTCAAGCAATTCAAGCAATTCACTCTGGCGGAACGGTCCAAGAAGTGTATATTTGCTCGGCTTTCCCGGCCCATCTATCAGTTGAGCCCCGAAAGCCTGAGTCCCCACCGACCGCGACGAGAGTACCGTCGCGTTCTTCATAGATGCACCACCGTACGACGAGGTTCCCATTATGACCGAAGTCAAGCGCCGCCGCCGACGTGCCGCCCCTGCGGGGATCGCGCCGAACGAGCCTGAGCGTGATATCCTCGACCAGTACCTCTACGAGGTCTCCACCTATCCTCTCCTCAAGGGGACGGCGGAGTTCGACCTCGCCCGCAAGATCCGCGCGGGTGACCAGGAGGCGCTGCAGGAGCTCGTGAAGCGCAACCTCCGCTTCGTCATCTCGGTCGCCAAGAAGTACCAGAACCGCGGCCTTCCGCTCATCGACCTGATCGGCGAAGGCAACGTCGGTCTGCTCACGGCCGCCCGGAAGTTCGATCCCGACCAGGGCGTCAAGTTCATCTCCTACGCCGTCTGGTGGATCCGCCAGGCGATCCTCTCCGCGCTCGCGCGCCAGGGCCGCACGGTGCGCGTGCCCCTCAACCGCACCGCCGATCTCTCGCGCATCATCAAGGCCTCCGAGATCCTGCGGCAGAAGCTCCGCCGCGAGCCGAGCCCCGAGGAGCTGTCCCAGCTCACCGGCCTCAGCGTGGATGTGGTCCAGTCGCTCGCCGCGCTCAACACCGGCGACGTGCGCCTCGATGCCCCCATGGATCCCGATGGCGATCGCTCGCTCCTCGAGCGCTTCGTGGCCGACGAGATGCCGGACCCCGAGGAAGAGGCGATGAACCGCTTCGTCACCGACGAGATCGAGGCCGCGCTCAACACGCTGCCCGCTCGCGATGCGAAGGTCCTCCGTCTCTACTTCGGCCTGGACGGCGGCCGCGAGCACACGCTCGAAGAGATCGGCGCGATGCTCGGCGTCACGCGCGAGCGTGTCCGCCAGCTGCGCGACCGCGCCCTCAAGCGCCTCCGCGAAGGCGACGTCGGCAAGGCCCTCGGTTCTTTCGCGGCCTAATCGGCGGCACCGCTCCTGAGGTAAGTAGTGCGAACGGCGGCTCGAGACTATGCTCTCGCGCCGCCGTTTCACGTCTCTCCCCGCGCACCGGCCCCACCACCCGCGCCCTTTCACTCCCCACTCGCCACTGTCCACGCCTTCCAGATCCTAGCCTCCCGACACCCCCCACACCCCGTTCCCCACTCTCTAGGGCGGGTTGGATGAGGGTGGCTTGGCCTTCTTCTTCAAGTGTCCGCGGTTGGTCCAGATGACGATCGTCCCGCACGCCGCCTGCGGCCCCTGGAACTGCGGCGGCGTGTCCACCGCGCTGTTGTACACCTCGATCGCCTCGATCTCCGTGGGTCTGAACAGCTCGTCCATATTTTCGTCCTGGCCCACTGAGTACTTGGTCCCGTCCACCACCCACTGAACAGTATTGCATTCGTTGGCGGCTCCGCGCGACGACACCACCTTGTAGATCCCACTCACGAAGAGCACCTGCATCCCCGGCACCTTGCGGAAAATGTCGGAGATCGCATTGGAGTTCGCGTCCTGGATCTGCTGCTTGGTGAAGAAGGTCCCGGTCGCGTGCTCCCTCCGCTCGTCGAAGCCGGGGATGTCGCTGGTCGGTCTCGCGGTGACGATCACCGGGTCCAAGACCTGCGCCCGCTGGTCGAGCCTCGCCGTGAGGTGGGTCTCCTTCCGTGGCGTGAGATTCACCACGTAGTGCTTCGGCTGGTACGAGAGGAGCCGCACCTCCACCGTCTGCGTCCCCGAGGGGAGCGGCGTGAGCCGGAACGCTCCCTTGTAGTCCGCGCGCGCCGACGCGGCCACCGTGCTCCCCACCAAGAGTACCTGCGCCCCTTCGAGCGGCGCGCCGTCCGCGCCGACCACGGTGCCGCTGAGCGTGGCGCTGCCGGCGGGTGCCGGAGCTGAAGTGGACGTCGCGCCTGCCGCGCTCGGGCTGCCCGCGGCGCCCGGCGCACCCGCGGCCAGAGCCGGCGCCGCGCCGGCGGTCGGAGGCCGCTCCCCGACCAGGAATTGCTGCACGATCACGCCCGACTCCCCCAGCCACAAACCCAGCCAGCCGCTCGCCTTCGAGTTGATCCGCGCCTGCGCTCGCAGCCCGGTCGCCGGCGGCACGCCGCAGAGCCGGAAGAGGCCATCCGAGTCGGCGCGCACGTTCAGCGCCTTCGGGAGCCGCGAGACCGAGACGTTCCCCACCGCGAGCGCCGACCACATCACCACCACGAGCGCCCCCGGCAGCGGACGATCGGTCTCTGCGTCGCGCACGTCACCGAGGATGAGACCGCGGCCGCCCGTGCGCAGGCTGTCGGGACAGAAGGCGGCGACGATCGTCGGCGCCGACGGGACCGCGAGGTCGGCGACGCTGCTCTCGTCGTGCCGCAGGAACACCGTGCGCGGCGGCGCGGCGATACCGAGCGTGTCCAGTGAAGGGTGGAAGAAGGAGATCGTGTGCGGTCCGTCGATCACGCTGTCCAGCGCGAGCCGGTAGTGCCCCGTGGAATCCGTGGTCGCGGTGACCGCCGAGGCGGAGACGACCACGTCGGCGCCCACGAGCGGCCGATCGCTGAGGCTGTCGTACACGATCCCGGTGAGCGTCGCGCCGGGCATGGGCGTCGCGGGCGGCGGCGGCGGCGCCGTCGGCGACTTCTTCGACGCGGGCACCATTGGCGGCTTCCCCGCGCCGCCGGCGGGTGCCTGCGCCCGGAGCGACCCGGCGATCAGCAGAGTGAGGAGTGCGAGGCGACGCATGGCGGAAATCTCACCGCGGGGGTGTCCGATTGTCGAGTGGGACCGGG
>JAYUMO010000287.1:0-8086 GCA_043762555.1 Gemmatimonadaceae bacterium
TTGCGCTCGTGCTCGGCGAGCAGCGCCACGTCTTCCGCGAAGTAGCTGCCGAAGTCGAGACCGAACTCGCGCCCGATCGCCGCCGTGTCCACGCGGAAGTTGCACATCAACTCGTGGATCACCTTCAGCCGCACGAGATCATCCTTGTTACGCGCGACGCCGCGGGCCACCGGCAGCTTCCCGGCGGTGATCATCTCCTCGTACACCGAGAGCTTCTTCTCATTCTGCACGTACGCGCCGCGCACATCGCCGATGGCGGAGATGCCGATGCCGAGCACGTCGTCGCCGGGGATGACGGTGTAGCCTTGGAAGTTCCGCCGCAGCCGCCCCTCGCGCTTCGCTTTCGCGAGCTCATCGTCGGGGCGCGCGAAGTGGTCCATGCCGATCGGCTCGTAGCCGGCCTTCAAGAACCTCTCCCGCGCGATGGCGAACAGCGCCACCTTGGTGGCGGCATCGGGCAGGGTGTCCTCCTCGAGCTTCTTCTGATGTCCGCGCACCCACGGTACGAAGGCGAACGAGTACACCGCCGCGCGATCGACGCCGAGCGTGATGATCGCGTCCACCGTGCGCTCGAAGCTCTCCGGCGTCTGCAGCGGCAGGCCGTAAATGAGGTCCACGTTGATGCCGCGGAATCCGCGCCGCCGCGCGTGCGTGATGAGCGCCGCCGTCTCCTCGAGCGACTGCACGCGGTTCACCGCCTCCTGCACCTCGCGCGTGAGGTCCTGCACTCCGAGCGAGATCCGGTTGAAGCCGAGGTCGGCGAGCGCGTCCACGTGCCCCGCGCTCGTGACGCGCGGATCCGCCTCGAGCGCCAGCTCGGCGCCGGGCATCGGGCGGAATGCCTTGAGCAGTGGCGTGAGCAGATCGGTGAGCTGCGCCGGCGTGTAGTACGTGGGCGTGCCGCCGCCGAGATGCAGCTGCGCCACGCGCCGCCGGTTCGGGAGACGCTCGGCGAGCATCGCCACCTCGCGCTTCAGCAGCTCGAGGTACGGCGTGGCCACTTCCTTGTGCTTGGTGACGATCACGTGGCAACCGCAGAAGAGGCAGCGCTCTTCGCAGAAGGGGAGATGCGCGTACAGGGAGAGCGGCGCATCGCCGAGCCGGTCGGCCTCCTTCAGGCGGAGCTCGTAGTCGTCGCGCGTGAACCCCTCGTGGAATTCCACCGCGGTGGGGTAGCTGGTATAGCGCGGGCCGGCGCGATCGTAACGCGCGAGCAATTCCGCCGTCACCGCGCGCCCCACGGGCCGGGCGGCGCCGGGCGCGCTCGACGTGGGGGTCTTCGAGTGAGCGCTCATTTGTGAGCCTCCTGGTGTACCACATCAACGAGGGCCTGCACACTTTCGATCGGCGTCTCAGGCATGATCCCGTGGCCCAGATTCACCACGTGGCCGCGCAGCGGCACGCGCACCAGCAGCTCGCGCGCGGCACGACGCGTGGCGTCGGGCCCGGCGAGGAGGATGGCGGGGTCGAGATTCCCCTGGAGCGTCTTCGCCTCTCCCACGTGCTGGCGGACTGTCGCGAGATCCTCGCGCCAGTCCACGGCGAGCGCCTCGGAGGGGAGATCGCCGTACGCCTCCACGAGGTGCGGCGCGTCCTGTACGAACAGGATGCGCGGGATGCCGAGCGCCTTCGTGCCGTCGAGGAACTGCACGAGGTGGGGGCGCACGAGCCGCGTCCAATCGGCGAGCGAGAGCACGCCCGCCCAGGTGTCGAAGAGCTGGACCGCGTCCGCCCCCGCCTCCGCTTGGCGCGTCACGTAACGCACCACGAGGTCGGTGAGTTTGGCGAGGAGGTCGAAGACGAGTCCGGCGTCCTGCGCCGCGAGGGCGCGCAACGCCGGGAATCCGGACTCGCTGTGCCCCTGCACCAGGTACGCCGCGAGCGACCAGGGCGCGCCCGCGAAGCCGAGCAGCGCCGCCTTGCCGTTCAGCTCGCGCTTCACGCGCCGCAGCGCGTCGATCACTTCGGGGGCGATCGCATCGGTGGCGGGATCCTTGAGCGCGTCGATGTCGGCCTTGGTACGGATCGGCTTCGCGAGCACGGGGCCCGGATCGAAGCGCACCGGGACGCCGAGCGCGGGGACCGGGCTCATGAGGTCCGCGAAGATGATCGCCGCGTCGAAGGGGAATCGCGCCAGCGGCTGCAGCGTCACCTCCGCGGCGAGCGCGGCGTTCCGCGACAGCTCCTCGAAGCTGTGCTTCTTGCGCAGCGCGCGGTACTCGGGCAGGTAGCGCCCGGCCTGCCGCATGACCCAGAGCGGCCGCCGCTCCGTGGCCTCGCCCTTGAGCGTGCGCAAGAGGAGATCGCTCACGAGTCCTCTCCCTCGCCTTCGATCTCGGCGGTGAAGCGATAGCCGATGCCGCGCACCGTGTGGAAATGGCGCGGTTTCTCCGGATCCGGCTCGAAGCGCTTGCGCAGGCGCATCACGAAGTTGTCGATGGTGCGGGACGACGGCAGCACATCGTCGCCCCATACCTTCTCGAGGATCTCGTCGCGCCAGACGACGCTCCCTTCCCGCTTCGCCAGTTCCTTCAGGATCATCGCTTCCTTCTGGGTGAGGACTTGATCGCGGCCGTCGTACGAGCGGCCGCGGAAACTTCGGAAATCGAATTCGTTGCCGCCGAACTTCACGATCGGTTCGAGCGCGGTGATCGTGTCGTAGCGCACGCGGCGCCGCAGGATCGCGGACACGCGCAGCAGGAGCTCGCGCAGCTGGAAGGGCTTGGGCAGGTAATCGTCGCCCCCCGCCTCGAGCCCGCGGATCCGGTCGTTGGGTCCGCCCTTGGCGGTGAGGAAGAGCACCGGTGTGTCGCGCCCTTCCCGCCGCATCGTCTCGCACACCGAGAAGCCATCCATGCCCGGCAACATCACGTCGAGGACGATCAGCCCGAACTCCTCCTGGCGGATCTTCGTCAACGCGACGCGGCCGTCGTTCGCGACATCCACCGCGTAGCCTTCGGCCTCGAGATTCTCGCGGATCCCGCGCGCGAGGTTGGGCTCGTCCTCCACGAGGAGCACGCGCGCCGCGGTGAGCGTCATGACGCGTTCATCCCGGCCGGCGGCCAGACGACGGTGAACACGGCGCCGCGCCCCGGCCCCTCGCTCGTCGCCCACACCCGGCCCGCGTCCAGCTCCACGTTGCGTCGCACGAGATAGAGGCCCAGCCCCGTGCCCTGCATCCGGCCGCGCTCCTCGCGCTCGATCCGGTAGAACTTCTCGAACAGCCGCTCCTCTTCCCCCGCCGCGAATCCCACGCCGTCGTCCCGCACCTCGAGCGTCACCTCGCCGTTCGTCCCCGACCCGCGCACGCGCACCCGACCACCGGCCGGCGTCGCCTTGATCGCGTTGTGCAGCAGATTGCGCAGCACCACGCGAGTGCCCACTCGATCCGCCGTGACCGTGAGGAAATCGGGCACGTCGCACTCCATGACCACCTCGCTCTCCACCGCCAGATCGCTCAGATCCTCCACGATCGACCGCACCTCGTGCCCGAGGCTGAGCGGCTCGGGCGAACGCCGCGACCCCGCCTCCGCGAGCCGCGATGTGTCGAGCACGTTGGCGATCATCCCCTGCAGCCGGCCGAGCTCCACGAGCATCCGCCGCACGAGCTCTCCCCGCTGCGCGGGCGGCGGATCGCGCATCGCCATCGTCTCCACACTCAGGCGCAGGCTCGCGAGCGGGCTCTTGAGCTCGTGCGACATCCCGGCGAGGAATTGTTCCTGCCGCCGCCGAAGGTCCGCTTCCTCGCGCAGCGCCCGGTACACCACCGCCATCGCGGCGAGGAGCACCGCGAGGAAGAAGGCGCCCTCCCACGCGTAGCGGTTCAGGCGGTGGAAACGGTGATCCGCCAGCTCGGCGATCACCTCGGGGCGCACCGAGATGCGGGCCGAATCCGCGGAGATCGTGAGCGTGGGATACAGGTGCGCGATATCGCTCCAGGGCTGCCCCGATCGCAGCAGCGCGCGCGCCGCGGCAGTGTCGGACTCGTACGTCGCCTGCCACCGGTCGCGCACCTCACGGGTATAGCGGACCTGGTCCACGAGCCACCAACCGAGCTGCGCGGTGGTGAGGGCGAGCAGCGCGAGGAAGAAGCGCTGCATCCGCCGGGTGCGGCGGGCGGCATCGTGGTGGGTCATGCGGGCACCGCCATCGCCGGCGCGCGCAGCGCCGCGGCGAGCGCGTCCCGCAGCGCGCCGACGTGGGCCGGCGTATGCGCGAGCGAGAGGAATCCCACTTCGTACGCCGAGGGCGCCATCGCGATCCCGGCATCGAGCAGCGCGTGGAAGATCGGCGTGTAGCGCGCGGCCGCCGTCGCGTCGATCGCCTCCGCCGCGCGCGGGATCGCGCCCGCCTGCAACGAGAGCCAGAAGAGCGAGCCGAGGCGCGCGAGCCGCGCCGGATAGGGCGCGTCGGCGAGCACCGGCTCGAGCGCCCGCTCGAGCGCCCGGCCGGTCTCGTCCAACCGCGCCCACGCATTCTCGCGCTCGAGCACGTTGAGCGTGGCCAATCCCGCCGCCATCGCCACCGCGTTCCCCGAGAGCGTTCCCGCCTGGTACACCGGCCCGTCCGGCGCGAGGTGCCGCATGAATTCGCGCCGGCCGCCGAAGGCCCCCACCGGGAGCCCGCCGCCGATCACCTTGCCGAAGGTCGCGAGGTCGGGAGTGATCCCCAGCAGCTCCGCGGCGCCGCCCTTCGCGAGCCGGAATCCGCTGATCACCTCGTCGAAGATCAACAGCGTGCCCGCGCGCTCGGTCTCGCGCCGGAGCGTGCTCAGGAACTCCGCCCGCTGCACGAGCAGCCCGTTGTTCGCCGGCACCGGCTCGATGATCACCGCCGCGATCTCGCCGCCGCGGCCACGCAGGAGCGAGGTGAGCGCCGGCTCGTCATCCAGCGGCAGCACGATCGTCTCGCGCGAGAACGCCACCGGGACGCCGGCCGACGATGGCTCGCCGAAGGTCACGAGCCCCGACCCCGCGGAGACGAGCAGATGGTCCGCGTGCCCATGATAGCAGCCCGAGAACTTCACGATCTTGTCGCGCTTCGTCGCGCCGCGCGCCACGCGGATCGCGCTCATCGTCGACTCGGTGCCCGAGGACACGAATCGGATCTGCTCGAGCCCCGGATACCAGGACACGATCTTCTCCGCCAGCTCGATCTCCGTCTCGCCGGGAGCGCCGAACGTCGTCCCGCGCTCGGTGGCGCTCACGATCGCATCGCGCACCGCGGGGTGCGCGTGCCCGAGGATGAGCGGCCCCCACGAATTCACGAAGTCCACGTAGCGCCGCCCGTCCACATCCTCGATCTCCGCGCCGGCGGCCCGCCGGACGACGAGCGGCGTCCCCCCCACCGCGCGATAGGCGCGCACGGGCGAGCTCACGCCGCCGGGGAGCACGCGCTCGGCGCGCGCCATCCACGCGCGGGATCCCGGTCCGGCGCTCACAGCCACCCCTTGGCGAGCGCGTCGCGCGCGTGGTACGTGATCAGGATGTCGGCGCCGGCGCGCGCCATCGCGTGCAGGTTCTCGCGCACGATCGCCCCCTCGTCCAGCCAACCCGCCGCGGCCGCGGCCTTCACCGCCGAGTATTCGCCGGACACGTTATACGCCGCGAGCGGCAGATCGCTGACCTCGCGCACCACGCGGATCACGTCCAAGTAGGCGAGCGCGGGCTTCACCATCAGCATGTCCGCCCCTTCGTCCTCATCCAGCTGCGCCTCGCGCACGGCTTCCTCGGCGTTGCGCGCGTCCATCTGGTAGCTGCGCCGGTCGCCGTGCCGCGGCGCCGAGTCGGCGGCCTCGCGGAAGGGCCCGTAGTACGCCGACGCGTACTTCACGGCGTACGAGAGGATGGCCGTGTTCGTGAGCCCCCGCTCATCCAGCAGGTCGCGGATCGCGGCGACGCGGCCGTCCATCATGTCCGACGGCGCCACGATGTCCGCCCCGGCTTGGGCGTGCGCGAACGCCATCTCGGCGAGCGGCCGCAGCGAGCGGTCGTTGTCCACGTCGGCACCGTGGAGCAGGCCGCAATGGCCGTGGTCGGTGTAGGCGCAGAGGCAGACATCGGTGGCGACCACGATGTCGTCGCCCATCGCCTTCTTCAGGGCGCGCACGGCGCGCGGCACCGTGCCGTCCGGATCGTGCGACGCCTTGCCGGTGTGGTCCTTCTGGCCGGCGGCCGGCGAGCCGAAGAGCAACACGGTGCGGATGCCGAGCTTCCGGTCGCTCTCCACCGTGCGCACGAGCGGCTCGACGCCGAGCCGCGCGATGCCGGGCATCGATGCGATCGGCTCCTCGCCGCGGTCGGCGGGGAGCACGAAGTGCGGCATGATCAACTGCTCCGCGCGCAGCCAGGTCTCGGCCACGAGATCGCGCAGCGCGGGGGTGCGCCGGAGGCGGCGCGGGCGGATACGCCCGGGCGTGGCCACCGGCTCCTCCTTCTTCATTCGATCGCGTCCAGCATGCCGTCGAGATTCGGCTCGGTCGCCTCGCCGTGCACGATCAACCCGGCCGCAATGGCGGCGGCGCTGGTGGTGGGACCGATCGTGAGCACCTTCGCGCTGCGGGGAACGATCGCGATGTTCCGCAGCCCGTCGACCGCGCTCGGGCTCGCGAGCAGGATGAACTCCAGCTCTTCGGCCTCCAGGTCGCGCTTCGGCTCCACCGCCGGCGCGGGGATCGTCCGGTACACGTCCACGCGCGAGACCTTGACGCCGCTCTTGGTGAGCGTGATCTCGACGTCGGCCCGGCCCCCGGCGGCGCCGGCCATCACGACGCGGGTCGGCTGCGCCGACTTCACGAGGCTGAAGCGCTGAAGCAGCGCGTCGGCGATCCCCTTGGCGGTGTGCTCCGACGCGACGAGATCGCAGCGATTGAACGCTTCTTTGGCCGCGCGAGCGGTCGCCGGACCGATCGCCGCGATCTTCGTGCGCGAGGTGAGGGTGCCATTGAGCATCCGCGCGGCGGCCACCGCACCGCGCCGCGACGAGAGCACCAGCCACCCCGAGATCTCTACCGACGCCTGGAGCAGCGTCGCCACCGACGGGTCGGTGATATTCTCGCAGTGCAGGCACGGCATCACCACCGTGAGCGCGCCGAGGCCCGTGAGCCGACTCGCCCAGCGATCGGCGTCCTCGGCCTCGCGCGTGATCAAGACTTTCATTCCTGCGACTCTTCGATCGATCATACGATGGCCTCACTCGAGAGACGGCCCCAGACGGCGGCCGCCAGTGTTTCCGGATCATCGCCCACGCTGTCGCAGCGGGCGATCGCTCCCCCCTCGTGACCCATGACCGCGTAGAGATGCAGCGTATCCCGCTGCTCTCGGCGGTCGCACCACGCGCCGAAGGGCAGCTGGCAGCCGGCCTCGGCGAGCCCGAGCAGCGCGCGCTCGGCCCGCAACGCCCGCTCCGTGCTCGCATCGTTCAGCGGCGCGACCGCGGCGAGCACGGCCGCGGCGTCGCGGCGCACCTGCACCGCGATCGCGCCCTGCGCCGGGGCGGGCACGAAACGCCGCGGATCGAGCCGCGTGCGCACCATCGGCGCCGGCACCAGCGACACCCCCGACGCGCGGTCCAGCCGCGCGAGCCCCGCCGCGGCGAGCACGATCGCGTCGAACTTGCCGTCGAGCAGCGCGCGCACCCGCGTCGGCACATTGCCGCGCAACAGTCCGATCTCGAGGTCCGGCCGCGCTGATGCGAGCAGCGCTCGGCGACGCGCCGACGACGTGCCGACACGCGCGCCACGCCGCAGCGGAAGGATCGCGTCGCCCGCGTCCGCCGCCTCCGGTCGCACGAGGAGCACGTCGGCCGCGTCGAGCCGCTCGGGTACCGCCGCCACCACCAGTGCATCCGGGCTGTACGACGGGAGATCCTTGTACGAATGCACGGCCACGTCGGCGCGATCCTCGAGCAGCGCCGTCTCGATCTCGCGAACGAATACGCCAAAGCTCCCGACTTCGTTGAACGCCCGGTCGACCGCCCGGTCGCCCGCCGTCGAGATGAACACCAGCTCGGTGGTGTGCCCGGCGGCCTCGAGCCGGCGCGCCACGTCGGTGGACTGCGCGCGCGCGAGGTCGGAGCCGCGGGTGGC
>JAYUMO010000288.1:0-3559 GCA_043762555.1 Gemmatimonadaceae bacterium
GCTGCCCGCTTCTGAAGGCAACAGCGAAGGGTCGACCGTTCCATCGGCGCTCAGCGCCACTGCGCTCTCGAGCGCGTTCTCGAGCTCGCGCACGTTGCCGGGCCACGAGTATTCCATCATCGCGTGCAGCGCATCGGCGCTCGGGCGTTTGATGGGCTCACGGCGCTGTTCCGCGCCCCGCGCCAGGAAGGCGTCGATGAGCAGCGGGATGTCGTCGCGACGCTGCCGCAGCGGCGGCAGGTGCAGCGCGAACACGTTGAGGCGATAGAAGAGATCGCTGCGGAAGCCGCCGCGCTTCATCTCCTCCTCGAGCTCGCGGTTGGTGGCCGCGATGAGGCGCGTGTCGATCGGGATCGCCTCGGTGCCGCCCACGGGGATGATCTCGCGCTGCTGCAGCACCCGGAGGAGCTTCACCTGGATCGCCGGCGTGGTCTCGCCGATCTCGTCGAGGAAGAAGGTGCCGCGCGCCGCGGCCGTGAAGAGGCCGGCTTTGTCCTTCACCGCGCCGGTGAACGAGCCGCGCACGTGACCGAACAGCTCGCTCTCGAGCAGCGATTCGGGGAGCGCGCCGCAGTTGATGGAGAGGAAGGAGCCCTCGCTGCGCGCGGACAGATCGTGGATGTAACGGGCGACCACTTCCTTGCCGGTGCCGGACTCGCCCTGGATGAGCACCGTGGATTCGGTTGGCGCCACGGTCTCCGCGAGCCGGAGGACGTCGAGCCACGCCTTGCTGCGTCCCACCGGCGCGAGGGCGGTCTGACGCTCGTGCCGGCGGATCTCCTGCCGCAGCGAACGATTCTCCACGCGCAGCTGCCGGTGCTCGGCGGCGCGCCGGAGGATCGCCAGGATGTCGTCGTTGGCGAAGGGCTTCGTGATATAGTAGAACGCGCCCGAGTTCACGGCGTCGATCGCCGACCGGAGGTCGGCCTGCGCGGTCATGAGGATCACGGGAATGTCCGGGTCCTTCGCGCGCGCGGCGGAGAGGATCTCGATGCCGTTCACGGTGGGCATGCGGATGTCGGTGATCACGATGTCGGGATTGAGCGACTGGATCCGCTCGAGCCCCTGGCGGCCGCCGAGCGCGACGACCGGAGTGAAGCCCTCGTTCTTCAGGAGGATGCTGAGCGTCTCCAGAATGCCCGTCTCGTCGTCCACGACGAGCACGCTGGGCGCGGTCGGCGCGTTGGCGGTCATGCTGGGTCCTCGTTCTCCGGAGGCGCACAGAGCGGCAGCAGGATCGTGAATCGCGTGCCCGCCGAGGAGCTGTCCACGAACACGAAGCCGCGATGCGCTTCGATGGCGCGGTGCACGATCGGCAGGCCGAGTCCCGAGCCGCTGAGCTTGGTGGTGAAGAAGGGGTCGAAGATGCGGTCGCGGATCTCGAGCGGGATGCCCGGGCCTTCGTCGGTGACCCGCAGCGCGACCGCGTGCCGCGGGAAGGGGACGCCGATCGGGATCTGTTCCACCGGGAGCTCGCCCACGTCGATGCGCACCTCGCCCTGTTCCCGCGATGCCTGCACGGCGTTGAGCGCGATGTTGAACACGGCGCGGTGCAGCAGGTCCTCGTCCCCCTCCACGAGCAGCGGCTCGGTGGGGGCGGTGCAGGAGACGCGGACGCCGGTCTTCCGGTCGGGGTGCGCGGCGGCGAGACCGGCGGCGGTGCGCGCGATCGCGCCCATGTCCACCCGCGCGCCGCGCGTGACGCGCACGCGCGCGAAATCGAGGAACTCCGAGAGCAGACGCGCGAGCCGGTCGGATTCGCGGACGATCAAGCGGCCGAGCGTCCGTTCGTCATCGTTCGCCGTCGGACGGCGGGCCAGCTGCTCCACCGCGCTCCGGATCGAGGCGAGCGGGTTCTTGATCTCGTGCGCGAGCGACGCGCTCAGCTCGGCCACCGCTTCCAGGCGCTCGGCCCGCAACCGGAGCTCCTCGAGTCGCTTGTTGTCGGAGATGTCCTGGAAGATCGCGGTCGCCGAGCGGCCTTGCGGCGTGGCGTCGACGTCCATCGTGGTGGTGGCGAGACCGATCGGGAAGGTGCGTCCGTCGATCGTGATCGCCGCCTCGCCGCGGGTCACGCGCTCCCGCAGCTGTACCGCGCGCTCGAGCGCCGCGATGAGCGCCGGCGCGGCGCCGGCGAAGAGCTCGCGCGCCGACCGCCCGCGCACCTGGTCGGCGTCGAAGCCGAGCAGCCGGCCGGCCATCGCGTTCGCGTAGAGCATCCGCCCGCGCGCGTCGATCGTGACGATCCCACTGCGGATGTTGCGGAGGATGTCCTCCGCTTGGAGCTTGGCCAGGGTGAGCTGGGCCTCGAGCTCGCTCCGGTCGACCCCCGCCTCCTGCATCCGCGCCGCCAGATACGCCACCGCGACCGCGACCAGCGCGAAGATCCCGAGCTGGAGGAGGAGGTCGGTGCCGATCGAGGCCTCGTGGCCGAAGAGGACATCGGCGAAATAGGTGACGATGCCGAGCGCGGCCACGAGCAGCACGCCGCGCACGGGGACGAGCAGCGACGCGCCGACGGTGACGAGGATGTAGAGGGGCGCGAAGAGCGAGAGGGCGCCGCCGGTGACGTGCACCACCACCGTAACGAGCGCGGTGTCGAAGAGCGACTGGAGGTAGCAGAAGGTGCGGTCGATGCGGCCGGAGGGGTACGTGAACCAGACCGACCAGCCGGTGAAGGCCGCCGCGCCGAGAAGGGTGAGGGTGGCGACGAGCGTGTCGATCGCGTCCGCGCGGCGCCATTGGACCAGCGCCGCGACGAAGATCGCCGTCGCGAGCGACAGGCGCCCGATGTAGATCCAACGGAGGACGCGTCGCGGATCGAACATTGCGGAGGAGTATATAGTAGGGGCGCGACGTCTTGCAGAGCGCACGAACCGGGGACGTCGTCAATCGTGGCGTTTTGCTATATCTTGGACGAGCACACGGGACAAGGAGTTACGTGGAAGGGACGACGGTGGAGCTCACCGCACGGGAGGTGGCCTGGCGCCTGCTCGCCGTGCTGATGCTCGTGGGCGCGAACGCCTTCTTCGTCGCCTCCGAGTTCGCACTCGTGAGCGCGCGGCGCAGCAAGATCGACGCGCTCGCCAAACGCGGCGATCTGCGCGCGCGCGCGGTGCAGCGCGCGCTCCAGAAGCTGTACCGCTACATCTCCGCGACGCAGCTCGGCATCACGCTCGCGTCGCTCGCGCTCGGCTGGGTGGGCGAGGCGACGATCGCGATGCTGCTGCGGGCCGCGCTCGTCAAGCTCGGCGTCGATGCGCCGGCGAGCGTCACGCACGTGGCGGCCACCGTCACCACCGCGTTCATCATCATCACGGTGCTCCACATCGTGCTCGGCGAGCTGACGCCGAAGGCGATCGCGCTCAGCGACCCGGAGCGCGTGAGCCGCCGGATCGTGCTCCCGCTGCGCGCCTTCGCGGCGCTCGTGAGCCCCTTCACCGTGCTGCTCAACGGCGCGGCCAACGCCATGCTCCGCTTGTTCCGCGTTCCGCCGGTGTCCGGTCGCTCGACCGTGCACGCGCCCGATGAGCTCGAGCTCATCGTGCGCCAATCGCTC
>JAYUMO010000289.1:0-3631 GCA_043762555.1 Gemmatimonadaceae bacterium
GGGCGATCGGCCTTGTTCACGATGAACAGGTCGGCGATCTCCATCAGCCCCGCTTTCATCGTCTGGATCGAATCGCCCGACTCGGGCACGAGCACGACGACGCTCGTGTCGGCGGTGCGGGCGATGTCGAGCTCGCTCTGTCCCACCCCCACCGTCTCGATCAGGACGCGATCGAAGCCGAAAGCGTCGAGCACATCGGCCACTTCGCGCGTGGTCGACGCGAGCCCGCCGAGCGCCCCGCGAGTGGCCATGGAGCGGATGAAGATCCCCGGATCGAGCGCCACGGCCTCCATGCGGATCCGGTCGCCGAGCAGCGCGCCGCCGGTGAAGGGCGAGGTCGGATCCACCGCCACGATCCCGACGGTGAGGCCGCCGACGCGCCATGTGGCGGCGAGGCGCATCACGAGCGTGCTCTTACCCGCCCCCGGCGGGCCGGTGATGCCGATCCGGCGCGCGTGCCCGAGCCGCGGGTGCACCGCGCCGAGGAGCTCGGCGTATCCGGCGCGGTGATTCTCGACGATGCTCACGGCGCGCGCGAGCGCGGCCGGGCGCCGCGCGTCGAGATCCGCGAGGAGCGCGGTGAGCGCGGTGAGCGCGGCCGACGGGGCGGCGCTCACTTCGGGGCGTCGAGGTCGATGGAGACCGCGGCGGCTGCCCGTTCCACGAGCAGGCGCACGACCCGCGAGGGCTCGGCTTCCACCACCGTGATCTCGAGTCCGGCGAGTCGCACACGCTCACCCACTCCGGGAATGCGTCCGAGCCGGCGCGCCAGCAGGCCGCCGATCGTCTCCGCGCGCTCGTGCGGCTCGGGCGCGAGCGGCGCATCGAAGCGCGCGGCGACGTCGGACACCGGCGTCGTACCCTCGATCACCCCGGGAGCCGCCCCCGGCGCCACGAGCGCCGGTGCCGCGTCGTGCTCATCGCGAATGTCCCCCACGAGCTCTTCGAGCAGGTCCTCGAGCGTCACGATGCCGACCGTGCCGCCGTGCTCGTCGAGCACCACCGCGAGGTGCTGACGCTGCTTCAGCATCTGGAAGAGCAAGGCGCTGCAGCGCTTCCCCACCGGCACGTGCACCACGGGGCGCAGCGCCGGCCACCGCTCGCCCGCCGTCGCCAACACGTCGAACACGTGCACGATCCCGATGATCTCATCGGGCGACCCGTGAAAGACGGGGATCCGGCTGAATCCCGACTCGGCCACGAAGCGCGCCATCTGTTCCGCCGGCAGGTCGCGATCGACTGCGGTCACCGCCGTGCGCGGAGTCATCACCTCGCTCACCTGCGTCTCGCCGAATTCCACGACCTCCGAGGCGAATTCGAGCTCCTTGCTCTCGCCGATGCCGTCGAATTCCCCTTCGCGCAGGAGTCCCTCGAGCTCCACGCGGTCATCGGTGGGTGCGGCGCCGGCTCGTACACGGCGCGGCGACGCCGCACCGGCCAGCCGCATCACCGGGGCGAGCAGCGCCGACGCGAACGCCAGGATCGGCAGCAATGGGCCGGCGAGCCGCGGCGCCGAGTGGCGGGCGATCGCGCGCGGGATCGTCTGCCCGAAGATCAGGAACGCCAGCGCGACGACGGCGGCTTCGAGGAGGAACGTCGCGCTCACGGTTCGCGCGGAGGCGCCGAGCAAGATGCCGGTGAGTCCGACCACGAACGCGACCGAGGCCGACGCGACGGCCAGCAGATGGTGTGACTGCGCGAGATACGCGGCCGCGCGCGGGCCCGAACCGGCCTCCGGGCCCAATTGCGCGTCCACCCAGTGGCGCATCCAGATGCGCGTCATCGCGCGCAGCGTCATCGCCGCGGCGCTCAAACACGCGACCACGAAGACGGCGCCGACCACGAAGGGCCAGTGCACGCTCATTTCTCCTCCTCCTCCTCCTCCTCGCTGCGCTCGGGCCGCTCGATGAAAACGCGATCCACGCGCCGCCGGACCACGCGCTCCACCGTCACCGAGAAGCCATCGATCACCGTCCGGTCGCCGGGCTTCGGGACCTTGCCGAAGTGATAGAAGACGAGCCCGCCGACCGTCGTCACGTCCTCGAGCATGAAGTGGTGACCGAGCACTTCGGAGAGCTCTTCGAGCGTCACCCGGCCGGACACCCAATAGCGGGCGTCGTCCTCGGTACGGATCGGCGCTTCGTCGGGGTCGTTCTCGTCGCGGATCTCACCGACGATCTCCTCGAGGATGTCTTCGATCGTGACCAACCCGGCCGTGCCGCCATACTCATCCACCACGATCGCGAGGTGGTTGTGCGTGGACTTGAAGTCGCGCAGCTGCGATTCCGCCGACTTCCCCTCTGGAATGAAGGAGGCCGCGCGCATCTTGGTCTCCCACCCCCCCGCCGGCTCCTGGTCATCGATCACCGCCAGCAGGATGTCCTTCGCGAACAGGATGCCGGTGATCTGATCGAGCGTGTCGTCGTAGACGGGGAGCCGCGCGTGTTGCGAGCTGCGCACCCGGTCCACGACCTCGGACCACGGCGTGGAGCGCTCGATGCCGGTGATATCCACGCGCGGCACCATCACTTCCGCCACCTCGGTCTCGGCGAGCGAGGAATAGCGGCGCAGGATGTCGCGCTGCACCGCCGGCAGGTGCGAGTCCGTCCGGAAAACGCTCCGGAAGGGCTCGCCCGCGCTGTCGTCGGACGATGAGCGAGGCACCGCGGGAGGCCAACGCCGGAGGAGACGCGCGTCGAGCCGGGCGCCGGCCGCCGCGAGCGGCGCCGCGGAGGCCTCCACGAACCGCACGATGATCGCCAGCCGGTCGAGCACCGCCGCGCCATGGCGCTCTCCGAAGGCCCGCGGCGCGGCCTCCGACAGATAGGCGATCCCGACCGCGAGCGCGAATGCGACCACCGCCGCGGACGCCGGCCCGCCGTCCCCGATGCCGAGGGCGATCGCGCCGGTGATGCCGGTCACGAGGTGCAGCACCACGCGCATGATGGAGAGCGAGCGATGCGTTCGGTCGCGCGCGTCGCCGTGCGGGAGAGTGCCGGTCTCCCCGCCCGCGCCGGCGGCCGGGGCGGTCGGGCCGCCCCCGGCGAGGAGCGCGCCATCGGCAGCGGCGCAGAGTGCGGCGACGCCCGCCGAGCCGACCGCTAGGATCGCCGCGATCATCGGGAGCTCCGTGCGAATTTCAGCAGCAAGGCCTCCTGTCGTCGCCACATCCGCGACGCCGCGCATCTCGCTCCTTCCGGATGATCGTAGCCGAGCACGTGGAGCGTGCCGTGCACCACCAGCCGCCGCAGCTCCTCCCGCACCGGCACGCCGAGCCGGCGCGCCTGCGCGCGCGCGACATCCGGGGCGATGTAGACATCGCCGACCACCGGCGCATCGGTGCCCGCCGGCGCGAAGCCGAAGGCGATCACGTCCGTCGCCCCGCGGCGGCGGAGGTGCCGGCGATTCAACGCGGCGATCGCGGGTGTGGAGACGAAGGTTACCGAGAGCATGGCGTGGCGCACGCCTTCGGCGCGCAGCACCGCGGCAGCGAGCGCGGAGGCATCACGTCGCGCGAGGGGGAGGCGCGCGCCATCGCTCGCCACGGCCACGGCGATCGTCACTGGGCCGAGAACTCCGCCGAGACGCCGCCGCCGGAGACGGGGTACTCGACGCGCGTGTGGTACATCCC
>JAYUMO010000290.1:0-1723 GCA_043762555.1 Gemmatimonadaceae bacterium
CGAGGATAGCCCGGATCTTCCCGCATGTAGCCGATGCTGAACACGTGGATCAGCGCGCCGACCCCGGTGATGACGAGCACCATCACCATCGAGAGCTGATCGAGCTGGAAGGCGAAGTCGATCTGCAGGTCGCCCACCGGGATCCAGCTAAAGTAGCGCTGGACGAAGGGCGCGCTCAGCTCGCCGGCGCTCAGCATCGCGAGGAAGATCGCGAGTGCCAGCCCGAAGGCGGCGACCAGCACGCCGGCGCCGAGGACGCTCGTCGCACTCGCGAAGCGATGGCGCGCGCGCGGATGCGATCCGTCGCCGGGCGCGTGCGCGTCGTGCCCCCCCGCCGGCGCATGCGGCGCCGCGAACGGATCCGCCGGCCCGGCGCGGAACGCCGCGATCAGCGTGAGCGCGCCGTTGAGCACGAAGCCCAGTAGCGGGAGCACGGGCAGGAGCCAGAGCCAGTCGGCGGCGGTCCCCGCGAGCGGGTGCGGCGCCGACGCGGCGAGAAGGAGCGGCAGGGGGGTCACCCTTTCAGGAGATTGATGTTCCGCAGATCGACGCTCTTGTGATGGCGGAAGATCGCGATGATGATCGCGAGGCCGACCGCCGCCTCAGCGGCGGCCACCGTCATCACGAAGATGACGAACACCTGGCCGGCCATCCCGTGCAGCCGCGAGAACGCGACGAAGGAGAGGTTCACGGCGTTGAGCATGAGCTCGACGCACATGAAGATCAGGATCGCGTTCCGGCGCGTGAGCACACCGATCACGCCGATCACGAAGAGCACCGCGGAGAAGAAGAGGGCCTCGGGGACCACGGGCTCAGACCCTCCGCTTGGCGAGCACCACCGCGCCGACGATCGCGGCGAGCAGGAGCACGCTGGTGAGCTCGAAGGGCAGCAGGTACTCGCGGAAGAGCGGCCCGGCGATCGCCGTCGTCACGTTGGCGTCCGCCGCGGGCGCCGGCAGCATCGCGGGCAGGCGCGTGCGCGCGAGCACCATCACTTCCGCGAGCAGGGCGAGTCCCACCAGGCCGGCGATGACGCGCGTCCCGCGCCCGCGCAGGTCGGCGATCTCCGAGGGGTGCCCGAGGTTGAGGAGCATCACGACGAAGACGAAGACCACCATGATGGCGCCGGCGTACACGAGCACCTGAATGGCGCCGAGGAACTGCGCGTCGAGCATCACGAACATGGCGGAGAGGCAGAACATCACGTTCACCAGCCAGAGCGCGGCGGCCACCGGACTCTTGCGCGTCACGAAGAGGAGCGCCCCCGCGACCGCGAGCACGCCGAACAGATAGAAGTGGAACTGGAAGGCCAATCCGTGCGTCATTCGCCCTTCGGGTCGGCGGGGTCCCAGAGCTCGGACACCGGGTGCGTCTGCGCCATCAGGCGCGGCAGGTCGTAGACGAAGCCCTCCCGAGTGTACTCGGCGTTCTCGTAGTGCCGCCCCACGTGGATCGCCTCTTCCGGGCACACTTCCTGGCAATAGCCGCAGAAGATGCAGCGGAACTCATCGATCTCGAACACGAGCGGATAGCGATTCCCCTCCTCGTCCTCACCCGGCACCAGCTTGATGCAATTCGCCGGGCAGACCTGCGGGCAGAGCCCGCACGCGACGCACTTCGCCTTCCCCGTCTCGTCGGTGAGCATCCGGTGCGTGCCGCGCCACCGAGGCGAGAGATCCCATTTCTCCTCGGGATACTGCATCGTCACCTTGTGCGGCTGGAC
>JAYUMO010000291.1:0-3327 GCA_043762555.1 Gemmatimonadaceae bacterium
GCCGTGAGCCCATCAAACGCCCGAGCGCCGATGCGCTGCACGCGATGATGGAATACTCGTGGCCCGGCAACGTGCGCGAGCTCGAGAACGCGCTCGAGCGGGCCGCGATCCTGAGCAAGGGCGAAGTGATCGACGTCGGCGGGCTCCCGGCGCGCGTGACCGAGCGGCGCGCGGAGCCGCTCGTCTCCGACCGCACTCCGGCGTCGAACCCGACGCTCGACACCGTCGAGCGCGCGTACATCCTCTGGGTGCTGCAGACCGAGGGTGGGAACAAGAGCCGGGCCGCCGAGGCCCTGGGGATCGATCCGTCCACCCTCTACCGCAAGCTCTCGCGCTACGGAGTGGAGGTTTGAGTGCGAGTTTAAGGCGGTGGGCGCCGGCGGCCGTGGCGCTCGCGGCCGCCCTCGCCTACGCGAACGCGCTCGCCAACGGCTACGTGCTCGACGACCGCGGCGTGCTCGTGAACAACCCGCTCGTCACCTCCGCGAGCGGGCTCTGGCGCGCCTTCGCCCATCCCTACTGGCCCGCCGCCATCGGCGGCGGCCAATACCGCCCGCTCACGATCGCGAGCTTCGCGCTCGACTGGTGGCTCTCCGGGGGCGACCCGCGCTGGCTGCACGCGGTGAACGTGTTCTGGCACGTCGCGGCGGCGGCGCTCGTCTGGGCGCTCGCCGCCGAGCTCCTCGCGCCGGCGGCGGCCCTCGGCGCGGCGCTGCTCTTCGCCGTGCACCCGGTGCACGTGGAGGCGGTGTCGAACGTCGTCGGGCGATCCGAGTGCATGGCCGCGGCGTTCGCGATCGCGGCGCTCGTCGCCCACCGCCGCCGCCGCCGGTGGGCGCCGCTCCTCTTCGCCCTGGCGCTCCTCTCCAAGGAGAATGCGGCCGTCTTCCTCGGCTTGGCGGCGCTGCACGACCTCCTGGTGGGCGGTGCGCCGCGCGCGGCGTTCCGGGAGCGCCGGGCGCTGTACGCGGGTTACGGGATCGTCGCCGTCGCGTACGCGGGGCTGCTGGCGGTCGTCTTCCACGGCACGCCGCTGGCGGTCCCGGCGCCGGTGTTCGCGGGCGCCACGCTCGGCGAGCGATTGCTCACCGTCGCCACCGTGATCCCCGAGTACGTCCGGCTCCTGACCGCTCCCGCCAGCCTCTCGGCCGACTACCAGCCGGCTGTCATCCAGCTCGCGCGAGGGGTGACGTGGGGGGTGGTCTCGGGCGTCCTTCTGGCGTTGCTGGTCGCCGTAGCGATATTCAAGCGGTGGCGCCGCGACCCGACGGTGGCGTTCGCGCTCGCCTGGGTTCCCGTGACGCTGGCCCCGGTGTCGAACGTCCTCATCGTGACGGGTGTGTTGCTCGCCGAGCGCACGATGTATCTGCCGAGTGTGGGCGTGGTGCTCGCGGCGGGCTGGGTGATCGAGTGGTACGGCGCGCGCGCGCCGCGCCTGACCGGCGCGCTCGTGGCGATGGTGCTCGTGCTCTTCGCCGCGCGCACGTGGACGCGCACCGAGGTGTGGCACGACAGCCGGACGTTCGCGCTCACGCTGCTGGCCGATCACCCGGAATCGTACCGCGCGCACTGGGTGATGGGGCGGGTGTTGGTCGCGATGGGGCGGACGGCCGAAGCGGAGCGCGAATACGTGGTGGCACGCGAGTTGTTCGCGCGCGATCCGGTGCTCTGGCGGGAGTCGGCGGAGCTGCGGCTCGTGGATCGGGATTGGACCGGCGCGGCCTCGTTGCTCGGCCGTGCGCTGGCGCTGCGGCCGGGTGATCCGGGCGACCTGCTCCGGCTAGCGGACGTGCGGTACCAGGCGGGCGACTACGCGGGCGCCGTGACGGCGGCTCGTGCGGCTTTGGCGGCGGCGCCCGATTCACTGCGGGCGGCGATCGTGATCGGCGCGGTGGCTCGGGCGCGGGGCGATGTGGCGCTCGCGGACACCACCTACGCGCGAATGACGGCGCTCCACCCGGGGTCTTGGGAGATGCAGGCGGGATACGCGGACGTCTTGTTGGTGAAGGGAGATACGACGGCGGCGCGCGCGCATGCGGATCGTGCCGTCGAACTCAGTGGAGGGGCGCCCCCCGCTCTGGCGGTGCGGGCCCGAGCCAAGGGCATGACACCATGACTGAGCAACGCCGGAAGGAGTTCACGGGCGCGCAGGCCGACCTCGGCAAATTCGAGCTCTTCACCTCGTTGAAGACCGAGATGATGCTCAATCTCGCCGTCCTCGGCACCGCGGCGCTGTCACTCGCGGCGCTCAACGTGGTGGTGCTCGAGAGCATCATCATGACGCGGAACGGGGCGATCTACCTTGGCCTCCTCTTCGTCGCCGACATCGTGCTCTTCGTCGCCTTCGGCGCCTACAAGATCCAGGGGCTCGTGCTCGATCCGCTGGACGACATCGTCGAGACCACGGAGGCGATCGCCGCCGGCGATCTCTCCCGGCGTGCCCCGCGCGGGAATAATCGCGAATTCGCGCGGCTGTCGCGCAGCGTGAACCGGATGACCGCGCGCATCCTCGAGGAGCAGGCGCAGCGCACGCACCTCGAGAAGGTGGCGAGCGTGGGGCGGCTGGCCGCGGGCGTGGCGCACGAGATCGGCAACCCGCTCGGCGCGATCAATGGCTACACGCACCTGCTGGCGCCGGCGATCCCGAAGGACACCGAAGCCGCCGACGCCCTCGCCGGCATCGAGCGCGAGTGCGCGCGGATCGACCGGATCATGCGCGGCATGCTCGAGTACGCCCGCCCGCGTCGCCGCACGAGCGGCGCCGTGGACGTGAGCGATGTGGCCCGGCGCGCGAGCGACATGCTGCGCGACCAGGGCGCTCTCCGCGGCAGCCAGCTGCACCTCAGTCTCGGCGACGCGCTGCCGCCGCTCAGCGGCGACCGCCACGAGATGGAACAGGTGTTCGTGAACCTGCTGCTCAACGCGGTGGACGCGCTCAGCGGGAAGGGGGAGATGTGGCTCGTCACGCAGTGCGTGCCCTTCCACGACATCTTCGGCAGCGGCGCGCGCCGGGCCGACGACCCGCGCGCGCTCAGTATGGTGCGCGAGCAGAGCGCGCGGCTGCGCGCATGGCTCAACACCGTCGGCGAGCCGAGCCGCATCATCAAGGTGATCGTCGCCGACAATGGACCGGGGATCCCGATCGCCGACAGCGAGCGCGTCTTCGACCCGTTCTTCACCACCAAGGATCCCAACAAGGGGACCGGCCTCGGCCTCGCGATCGTCTCGCGGATCATCGAGAGCATGGGCGGCACCGTGTGGGTGCGCGGCGCGCGTGAAGGAGGCGCCGCCTTTATGATGTACTTCCCGGTGCCCGAGGGCGGCGTG
>JAYUMO010000292.1:0-3149 GCA_043762555.1 Gemmatimonadaceae bacterium
TCGGGCCGCGAGGCGAGCGTGCGCGTGGCGCGGTTCATGAGCGCCGGGCTGCCCACCAGGAGGCCCACGATCCGTTCGACCTTCCACTTGCCGCCGAACTCGGCGCGCCGCGCGCGCTCGTAGCCGGCGAGCGCTTCCTCGGCGTCGCGCGCCGTGCGAGCCCCGAGCGAGGCGAGGGCGAAAGGCGCGAGCATCTCGCCGCCGCGGAGCGCGGCGTAGATCCCCTCTCCGGTGGCGGGATCGAAGAAATCGGCGGCGTCCCCGACGAGTGCTGCGCCCGGCGCCCAGGCGCGGTGCGCGTGCTGGGCGAAGGGGCCGGTGACAAGAACGTCCGCGACGCGCTCTGCGCCGGCGAAGCGACCCGCGAGGTGCGGCCGTGCCGCGAGCCAGCCGTCGAAGTAATCGTTCGCCCGCCCCTTCGCCGCGCGCGCACGCGCGACCGGCACGACGATCGCGACGTTGGTGAGACCGCGGTCCACGCTCGCGAGACCGACATAGCCATCGCGCTCGACGTGGATCTCGCCGAACGCCGCCATGTCCCGCACCGCTCGGAAGTGCGCAACGAACGCGAGGCGGCGGGGCAGGCGCGCGAAATGCGCCAGCCCGAGGCGGCGCGACACCACCGACCGCAATCCGTCGGCGCCGATCACGAGCGCCGCGCGATGCTCCGCGGTGACGCCGCCGGGCGTGAGCGTGCGCACGCCGGTCACCGCGCCGCGCGCCTCGCGCAGCAGGTCCGTCACTTGCTCCCCCTCGACCACGCGCACCCCGGCGTCGCGCGCGGCGCCGAGCAGGATCGCATCGAGCACCACCCGCCGGAGCGCGAGCCCGCGGTCGCGGAAGCCCCGGAAGCCGTGGGCGGCGATGAAGCGGCCCAGCGCGCGCCCGCCATCCGGCGCCCGCACCACCATGCCGGTGAGCTGCGCCGCGCCCGCGCGCTCGCAGGCGTCGAGCGCCCCCATCGCGTGCAGGAGCCGCGACGCCTCGGGGCTCAGATATTCCGCGCACGGTTTGTCGCGCGGGAATCGCGCGCGGTCAACGAGCGTGACGTCGGCACCGGCGCGCGCGAGATGCCAGGCCGCGGAGCTGCCCGCCGGCCCGCCGCCGACTACGATCACCTGCGCGCGCGCGCTTGCGATCACGACATCGCGCGCGCGACGCGCTGGAAGAGGCCCACGTAGCGCCAATGCGGACGCGGCAGCCGCAGCGCCGACGCGAGGCGCGTGAGATACGGGAGGATCGGCGAGCGCGAGTCGGCGGAGAACATGAAGCGCGGGTGCGCCGCCGCGAACGCCCGCAGTCGCGCGAGCGTGAACTCGACCCCGAGCTCGCTCGCGAAGTAGAAGCGCGGGAGCAGGAGCGGGTCGCCCTCGGCGACGACGCCCTCGTCGCGCGCGATGCGGTGGAGCGTCGTACCCGGATAGATGCGGAGCCCCACCGTAAGATAGACGGCGTCGCCGCGGCCCAGCCGCCAGGCGGCGAACTCGAGCGTCTCCTCGAGCGTCGCGCGGGTCTCGCCCGGGCCGCCGACGAGGAAGATCCAGAGCACGCCGATCCCGGCCCGCTCCACGCGCTCCGCCACGTCGTGCACGCGCGCGGCGTCGAAGCCCTTCTGCAGCCGCTCGAGCACCGCGTCGCTCGCGCTCTCGGCGGTGATCCCGAGCCAGCGGAAGCCGGCGCGATGCATCGTCGCGAGCAGCTCGTCGGGCGCGGCGGCCGGCGTGAAATTCGTGGTGTCGAGATGCACCCGCAGCCCGCGGCGCACGATCGCGTCGCAGACACCCATCGCGTGCCGCGGCGGCGCGTTGAAGGTGGAGTCCACGAACTCGAAGTGCGTGACGCCGGCATCGCGACTCAGCTCGGCCATCTCCTCGGCGACGAGCGCCGGATCGCGCAGGCGATAGCCCCAACCCTCCACGTTGAGATAGGTGCAGTAGATGCACTTGAACACGCATCCGCGCTTGGTCTGGATCGGCACCGTGCCGCCGCGCCGCTCGTACGCGCAGAGATCGAGCCAGCGGTGCATGCGGGCGGGGGGGAGCGCGTCGAGGTCCGCGTCGCCTCCAAGCCCCGGCGGCGTGAGCGCGATCCGCGCCCCGTGTCGTTGCACGACGCCCGGGATCCCTCCCGGTTCGCGGCCGGCGCCCAGCGCGTCGAGGAGCGCGACGGTGGCGCGCTCGCCATCGCCGGCCACGGCGTAGTCGACGCCGAGCGTCTCGAAGAGCGATTCGGGAGCGACGCCGAAGGCCGCGCCGCCGGCGACGACCCGCGCGCGCGGCGCGGCGGCGCGGAGAGTGGCGAGGAGTGCCGCGGCCTCTGGCGTGTAGTGCTGGAGCGCGATCAGGTCGCTGTTGTCGATGTTCCGCACCGACAGGCCGATCACATCCGGCGCGAAGTCGCGCGCGGCACCGCGCGCCGCGGCGTGCGGATCGCGCGTGAAGGCGAGGTCGAGCACGCGCACGTCGTACGCCGCCGCGTCGAGCGCGCTCGCCACGCACGCGACGCCGTTGGGCACCACCGGCATCGGCTGACGCTCCCGGTTCGCGCTCACCAGGAGCACGCGCGCGCGCGCCGAGGCCCCGATCATGCGCGCCTCACGCGATCGCGAGCCAGAGCGCGAGCGCCGCGAGAGCCCCGATCGCCGTACAGACCGCATTCACGCCGTCGTTGTCCAACCATGCGAGACCTCCCGCGGCCCCGGTAGCGGTGCCGCAGTCGTGCACCGTGCGCTCGGTGAGCGCGTCGCATCGCTCACAGCGGCGCCGCGCCTGCCAGAGCGCCCCGATCAACGAATCCGCGAGCGCGCCCACGATTCCCCCCATGCCGGCGGCGATCGCCACCGGCGCCGGCCACCGCAGAAGCCACGCGCCGCCGCCGATCAATGCCGCGCCCCCCGCGGTGGCGGCGAAGCCGGTCGCGGTGACGCCGCCCGATGTTCCCACCGGCACGATCCGGCCGCTCGTGATCAGCCGCGGCGCGGCGCGCGCGAGCGTTCCGAGCTCGGTGCTCCACGTGTCCGCGCAGGCGGCCGCGAGGGCGCCCGCGCCCACGGCCATCCACGCGTCCCGCCGCGAAAGGACCCAGCCCAGCGCGGCCAGCGCGAAGAGCGCGCCGTTCGCCATCACCTGCGTCGCATCGCGCGCTCCCGC
>JAYUMO010000293.1:0-3451 GCA_043762555.1 Gemmatimonadaceae bacterium
TATGAAGACTCCGTGATCCCGCAGATCGTCAACGCGCTGCTCTCGCGGCATCACTTCATCCTCCTCGGGCTGCGCGGGCAGGCGAAGTCGCGCCTCCTCCGCGCGCTCGCGTCGCTGCTCGATGAGGCGATCCCGATCGTGGCGGGGAGCGAGATCAACGACAATCCCTTCGCGCCGATCTCGAAGTTCGCCCGCGCGCTGATCGCCGAAGGCGGAGAGGACACGCCGATCGCGTGGGTAGGGCGCGAGCAGCGCTACGTGGAAAAGCTCGCCACCCCCGATGTGACGATCGCCGACATCATCGGCGACGTCGACCCGATCAAGGCCGCGCGCGGCGGTCACGTGCTCGCCGACGAGCTCACCATGCACTACGGCATGCTCCCGCGCGCGAACCGCGGGATCTTCGCGTTGAACGAGCTGCCCGATCTCGCGGGGAAGATCCAGGTGGGGTTGTTCAACATCATGCAGGAAGGGGATGTCCAGATCAAAGGCTATCCCGTGCGGCTCCCGCTCGACGTCCTCCTCTGCTTCACCGCCAACCCCGAGGACTACACGGCGCGCGGCAAGATCATCACGCCGCTCAAGGACCGGATCGGGAGCGAGATCCTGACGCACTATCCCGCCGCGGTGGAGCTCGGGATGGCGATCACGAAACAGGAGGCGTGGCGCGAGCGCGGCGCTCTCCCCGTGCGCGTGCCCGAGTTCATGGCCGAGATGATCGAGCGCATCGCTTTCGAAGCGCGCACCGACAAGCGGATCGACAAGCGCTCCGGCGTCTCACAGCGGATGCCGATCTCGGTGCTCGAGAACGCCATCTCGAACGCCGAGCGCCGGGCGGCGATCACCGGTGAGTGCGACGTGGTGCCGCGCGTCTCCGATGTGTACGCGGCGCTCCCCGCGATCACCGGGAAGATCGAGCTCGAATACGAGGGTGAGCTCATCGGCGGCCACGTGATCGCGCAGGAGCTCATCCGGCGCGCGGCGGATGCCACCTTCCAGGAGCGCGCGGGCGGGGCGGACACCGATCAGATCGTCATCTGGTTCGACACCGGCAACGCGCTGCAGGTCTCGGACGACGTCTCGGGGGGCGCGATGGTGGAGGGATTCGGACGCGTCCCCGGCCTCATCGATCTCGTGGCGAACACCGGTCTCGCGGAGAGCGGCGACGCCCCCACCGTCGCCGCCGCGTGCGAGCTCGCGCTCGAGGCCCTCGTCGCGCGCCGCAAGATCTCGCGCTCCGACGCGGGCCGTTATACCCGCGCCCAAGCGCCGGAGCGACGGCGGCCCGGGCAAGAATTTCGTGAGCAGTGAGCCTACTCTCTTGAGCGTAGGTAAAAGGGTGGAGCAACTGTCAGGAGGCTAGAAGGTAGAAGGCGTCGCCCGTAGTTCCTGGTCGCTGGACGAGCGCACGTGGCGAGATTCGGCGCGCTCGTCAAGCAACTACACTCCACTTTCCACGCCTTCTATCGTCCCAGTATCCTGACGCCCCCTACATCCTGATAGCTACTTTCCGCCTTGCCCTTCATGGCGCGCCGCCCCAACCTCATCCGATGAAGCAGCACAGCTACACGAAGTTCTCCCCCGCGCACGCCGACGCGGTCGACCTGCAGGCGCTCCTCGACCAGCTCTCGGATTTCCTGCTGCAGTCCGGCTTCGCGGGGGGCGGGCCGGCGTCGCCGTATTGGGGCGACTTCGCCGGTGAGGACGCCGACCGTTCGCTCGAGGCGCTGCGTGACGCGATCCTCCGCGCCCTCATGGAGAGCGGCCAGTTCACCCCCGAGATGCTCGAGGCGCTCCGCGGCGACGCCGATGACGACGGCGAGAGCGAGGCGCGCCTCGCAAAGCTGCTCGACGAGATCATCCAGCGGCTCGTGAACGAGGGGTATCTCAATCTCGAGGCGCCGCCGCAGATGCCCGCCGGTCACCAGCCGGTCACCGGCCCCGGCGGCCTGGCACGTGCCGCGTCGCGCGACGTCCAGTTCCAGCTCACGGAGAAGGGGATCGACTTCCTCGGCTTCAAGACGCTGCGCGCCCTCCTCGGCTCGCTCGGCAAGTCGAGCTTCGGCAGCCACGACACGCCCTATCTCGCCACCGGCATCGAGGCCGATGCGTGGAGCAAACCGTACGAGTTCGGCGACACGATGAACCTCGACGTTCCCGCCACGCTCCAGCACGCGCTCGCACGAACCGGGCACCTCGGGATCCCGCTCGACCTCGATTACAGCGACCTGATGGTGCGCCAGGCCGAGTACCGCTCGAGCTGCGCCACCGTGCTCATGCTCGACACGTCGCACTCGATGATCCTGTACGGCGAGGACCGCTTCACGCCGGCGAAGAAGGTGGCGCTCGCGCTCACCCATCTCATCCGCACGCAGTTCCCCGGCGATTCGCTGCGCGTGGTCCTCTTCCACGATTCGGCGGAGGAGATCCCGCTCGCGCGCCTCGCGCACGCCCAAGTGGGCCCCTACCACACCAACACCGCCGAAGGGCTCAAGCTCGCCCGGCGCATTCTGCTCGGGCAGAAGAAGGACATGCGCCAGATCGTCATGATCACCGACGGCAAGCCGAGCGCGGTGACGATGCCGAACGGGCTCATCTACAAGAATTCGATGGGGCTCGATGCGATGGTGCTCGCGCAGACGCTGCGCGAGGTGGCCGACTGTCGCCGCGCCGGCATCGTGATCAATACCTTCATGCTCGCGCGCGACCGCGCGTTGGTGGAGTTCGTGAAGCGCGTGTCCGCCATCAGCCGCGGCAAGGCGTACTTCACCAACACGATGACGCTTGGCCAGTTCATCCTGATGGACTTCCTCCGCCGCAAGACGCGCAAAGTCTCCTGACGCGAGTGCCGTGACCCGAAAACGAAAGCCCGACGGCTACATCGGCGGCAAACCGCTGCGCCCCGAGAGCCTGATGATGAGCTACGGCTACGATCCGGCGCTCTCCGAAGGCTCCGTGAAGACGCCGATCTTCCAGACCTCCACCTTCGTGTTCAAGAACGCCGAGGAGGGGAAAGCCTTCTTCGAGATGGCGTACGGGCTGCGCGAGGCGGCGCCCGGCGAGGCGATGGGGCTCATCTACTCGCGCATCAACAATCCCGACCTCGAGGTGCTCGAGGATCGGCTCACGCTCTGGGATGATGCCGAGGCGTGCGCCGTGTTCGCGAGCGGCATGGCGGCGATCACCACGATGTTGATCGAGTTCCTCAAGCCAGGAGACGTGCTGCTGCACAGCGAGCCGGTGTACGGCGGCACCGACCACTTCATCAAGCACGTCCTCCCGCGCTACGGGATCACGCCGGTGGGCTTCGTCGCCGGCAGCACGCGCGCGGAGATCGACGCCGCGCTCGCGACGAAAGGGGGCGGCAAGCCGCTCGCCATGGTGTACGTGGAGACCCCCGCGAATCCCACGAACGCCATGGTGGACATCGCCATGTGCGCCGCGCTCGCCA
>JAYUMO010000294.1:0-12967 GCA_043762555.1 Gemmatimonadaceae bacterium
TACGCGACGTCGGGGAGGAAGTACGTGTAGGTGCCGTCCTTCTTCCGCATCACGCGGTCCTTGTCATCGCCGAAGTCGGTGGTGCGCAGCCAGAGCGCGCCATCGTGCGAGTAGGTGTGACCGGCGGCGACCAGCGCCTTCACCGTCTCCTCCACCTGGCCGCCCCCGTACAGCGAGCTCTCGAGGAAGTACGTGTCGAAGGCGACGCCGAAGGCCTGCAGGTCGAGGTCCTGCTCCCGGCGCAGCTCCCGCACGGCGAAGCGCGTGATCGCATCGAGGTCGGCGCCGTGGGCGTCGTGCGGGTGCTCGGTCACGTAGCGGGCGGCGATCTCGGTGATGTATTCGCCGTGGTAGCCGCCATCGGGGATCGGCACCTCGCGCCCCGCGCGCTGCGCGATGCGCGCCCGCACGCTGCCGCCGAGGTTGGCCATCTGCGCGCCCGCGTCGTTGTAATAGAACTCGCGCGACACGCTCCAGCCGGTCGCCTCGAGCAGACGCGCGATCGCGTCGCCGAGCGCCGCCTGCCGGCCGTGGCCGACGTGGAGCGGCCCGGTGGGGTTCGCGGAGACGAATTCCACGTTCACGCGGCGGCCCGCGCCGGTGATCGCACCGCCGTAGGCGTCGCCGGCCGCGAGGAGGTTGAGCAGCCCGCTCGCGTTCGCCGCCGGCGCGAGATGGAAATTGATGAACCCCGGGCCCGCGATCTCGACGCGCGCCACACCCGCCTGCGCGAGGTCGAGCCCGGCGACGAGCGCGTCGGCGAGCTCGCGCGGCTTCCGGCGCAGCGGTTTAGCGAGCGTCATCGCGAGGTTCGTGGACCAGTGGCCGTGCGCGCTGTCACGCGGCCGCTCCATCAGCGGGTCGAGTGGTTCGGGCGCGCCGAGCGCACGCGCCGCGCCCACGAGCGCGGCGTGGATGGCGTCGCGCGGGGTCATTCCCCGCCCTTGGGCTTCGCGGGCGGTTGGCTCTCGCTCTTCGCGGCGCTCGGCGGGGCGTCGCTCTTCGCGCCGTCGCCCTTCGTCCCCTCACCCTTCGCGGCGTCGGCCTTCGCCCCCTCGCCCTTTGCTCCCTCGCCCTTCGCCCCCTCGCCCGTCGCCCCCTCGCCCTTCGCTCCGTCGCCCTTTGCTCCCTCGCCCTTCGCTCCCTCGCCCTTCGCCGCCGCCGCGTCGGGCTGCTTCTTCTTGCCGTCCTTGCCGTAATCGGTGATGTAGAATCCCGAGCCCTTGAAAACGAGCCCGGCGCCCGAGATCTGATGCGCCGCGCGCTCGCCGCACTCCGGACAGGCGGGCGCGGCTTCGGCATCGCTGATCTTGCGGACGAACCGCTCGAAGCGGTGTCCGCGCGGACAGGCGTAGTCGTACGTCGGCATGCTGGGGACGGCGTGGTGGGAGAAGGAGCCATCGAAAGCTATGCGCGCGCCGACCCCCGCTCAAGCGCGCGGTGGCGATCACCGCGGGTGATGCACCCCCCACGCGCCGGCGAATGCGTCCGAGATCTCTCCGAGCGTCGCGCGCGCGCGCACCGCGCTCACGATGAGCGGTACCAGCGGCGCGCGAGCGGACGCCGGCGCGGCGGCGGCCGCGCGCAGCGCGGCCAGAGCGTGCTCCACCTCCGAGGCGGCACGCTTCGCCCGCACCGCCCGCACGCGCGCCACCTGCTCGCGCTCGAGCGTCGAGAAATCCGGCGCCGGGATCACTGGCGGCGGCTCGTCGTCCGTGAACCGGTTGACGCCGACCACCACGCTCTCCCCACGCTCCACCCGCAGCTGATGCTCGTAGGCGCTGCGGGCGATCTCCTCCTGGATGAACCCGGCCCCGATCGCGCGCTCCGCGCCGCCGAGCGCATCCACCTTGGCCATGAGCGCGACCGCGCCGCGCTCGAGCGCCGTGGTCAGGTGCTCCACGTAGTAGCTGCCGGCGAGCGGATCGGCGGTGTTCACCACGCCCGTCTCGTACGCGACCACCTGCTGGGTACGAAGTGCCAGCGTGGCCGCGGCGGCGGTGGGCAGCGCGATGGCCTCGTCGTAGCCGTTCGTGTGCAACGACTGCGTGCCGCCCAGCACGGCCGCCAGCGTCTGCACCGCGACCCGCACGACGTTGTTCAATGGCTGTTGCGCGGTGAGCGTGACGCCGCCGGTTTGCGTGTGGAAGCGGAGCCGCGCACTGCTGTCGGACGCCCCGAACCGCTCGCGCATCAGCCGCGCGTACATGCGGCGCGCCGCCCGGAACTTGGCCGCTTCCTCGAACAGATCGCTGTGCGCCGCGAAGAAGAAGGACAACCGCGGCGCGAACGTGTCCACCGCGAGCCCCGCGGCTACCGCCCGCGTCACGTACTCCACCGTGTTCGCGAAGGTGAACGCCAGCTCCTGCACCGCGGTCGCTCCCGCTTCGCGGATGTGATAGCCGCTGATCGAGATCGGATTCCACTGCGGCACCTCGGCGGCGCAGAAGCGGAAGAGCTCGGTGACCAGCTCGAGGCTCGGGCCCGGCGGATAGATGTAGGTGCCGCGCGCGATGTACTCCTTCAGGATGTCGTTCTGGATCGTCCCCTGCAGCGCGGCCCGCGCGATGCCCCGCTCTTCGGCCGTCACGATGTACATCGCGAGCAGGGTCGCGGCGGTCGCGTTGATGGTCATCGACGTGGACACGCGCTCGAGCGGCAGGCCGGCCAGCAGCGTGTGCATGTCGTCCACGGTGTCGATCGCCACCCCCACGCGCCCCACCTCGCCGAGCGCGCGCGGCGAATCGGAGTCGAGCCCCATTTGCGTGGGGAGATCGAACGCCACCGAGAGGCCGGTCTGTCCCGCGGCCAGCAGGTGTTTGAAGCGCGCGTTCGTCTCGGCGGCGGTGCCGAAGCCCGCGTACTGCCGCATCGTCCAGAGGCGCCCGCGGTACATCGAGGGCTGAACGCCGCGCGTGAATGGATACACCCCCGGGTCGCCGAGCTCGGCGGCGTAATCGGGGGTGCCATCCGCCGGCCCGTAGACGGGCGCGATCGGGAGATCCGAGGGGGAGCGGCGGTCGTCAGCCATGCGCGGGATGCGGGCGCGCGGCCGGGCGCGCGCCGCGGCTATTGGCCGGCGAGCACCGACGACGCGAGCGCCACGTCGTCGCGGCTGCCGATGTAGAGCGGCGTGCGCTGATGCAGCTCGGTGGCCGCGATGTCCATGATGCGCGTGGCGCCGTCGCTGGCGGCGCCGCCGGCCTGCTCCACGATGAACGCGAGCGGATTGGCCTCGTAGAGCAGGCGCAGCTTGCCGCGCGGCGTCTTGGAATTCGCCGGATACGCGAAGACCCCGCCGCCGAGCAGATTGCGATGGATATCGGCCACCAGGCTGCCCACGTAGCGCACGTTGAGCGCCTTGCGCTCCCCTTCGAGGCCGCGATAGCGGCGCATGAGCGACTTCACCTTCGGGTCCCAGAGCTGCTCGTACGAATCGTTCACCGAGAGGTAGCGGCCCGTGGTGGGGGTCTTGATGTGCGGGTGCGAGAGCAGGAATTCGCCGATCGACGGATCGAGCGTGAAGCCATGCGCACCCTGCCCGGTGGTGTACACGAGCATAGTGCTCGAGCCGTAGATCACGTAGCCGGCCGCCACTTGGCGGCGGCCCGGCTGGAGGAGGTCCTTCAGCTCGCCACGCGGGCCCCGCGTGATCTTCTTCACGACGGAGAAGATCGTGCCGACGGGCACATTCACGTCGATGTTCGACGAGCCGTCGAGCGGGTCGAACATCAGCAGGTACTTCCCGAGGCGGAAGCCGTCGGGGATCTGGATGATGTCGGGCTCCTCCTCGCTCGCCATCGCGCACAGCCGCCCGCCGTGGTCCATCGCCTTCACCACGATCTCGTTGGCGATGACGTCCAGCTTCTGCTGCACCTCGCCTTGCACGTTCTCGGTGCCGGCCGAGCCGAGGATGTCCACGAGCCCGGCGCTGCGCACCTTGTTGGCGATCATCTTGGCGGCGAGCGCCATGTCGTACAGGATGCCGGAGAGCTCGCCGGTGGCCTCGGGGTGCAGCCGCTCCTGCTCGATGATGAACCGCTCGATCGTGACGACCGACGTGTTGGTGGAGGTGACCACGTGCGCGGCTCCTGGGCGCGGGACGGCGGCGGCGCGCCGGTCTCCGGGGCGCCGGAGGAAAGGTCCGTGCGCGGAGCGGTTCGTGCAAGGGCGACGCGTCACGGGCGACGCGTCACGGGCGACGCGTCACGGCGGATCGTTCGGCACCGTCCAGCGCTCGCCGGCCTCCTCCACCTCCACCGACCGGCCGTCGCTCCGGATCACGATCGAGCCGACCTCATCCGTGCGCAGCACCGCCGCCCCCGCGCGCGTGAGCGCGTGGAGCACCTCGGGGTCGGGGTGACCGTACGGATTCCCGGCGCCCACCGAGATGATCGCCACGCGCGGGCGCACGGCGGTGAGGAGCGCCTCGGTGCTGCTCGTGCGGCTGCCGTGATGTCCCACCTTGAGTACCACGGCGCGCAGCGCGTCGCCGTAGCGCGCGACGAGCCGCTCCTCCTCCCCGCGCTCGGCGTCGCCGGTGAGGAGGAAACGCACGGCGCCGTAGTCGATGCGCGTCACCACGCTGGCCGCGTTCGGATCGGTGAGCGTCGCCATCCACGCGGAGTCAGGCGCGAGCACGCGCAGCACCACGCCGTCCAGCGCCAGCGTGTCCCCCGGGTGCGCGCGATGCCAGGGCACTTGGGCCCCGTCGGCAGCCACGAGCGACGCGCGATACGGGTCGCTCGTCCCCGCGAACGCGCCGTCCCAGTACGCCGCCGGGCGGAGCGCCCGCATGAGCGTCGCGGCGCCGCCCGCGTGATCGGCGTGCGGGTGCGTGAGCACGAACAGCGCGACCGGGCCGCCGAAGCGCCGCAGGTACGGGATCACCGTGCTGCGCCCGGCGTCGCCGCCCGGCCACGCGCGGCCGGCGTCGGTGAGGATCCACCGGCCGCGGGGCGTGCGCACGGCCACGGCGTCGCCCTGCCCGACGTCGATCACGTGCAGCTCGATGCCCTTGGGACGCGACAGCGTGTCGGGGGCCCAGAGCGCCGCGGCGAGCGCCGCGAGCGCCGCCACGAGCGCGCGCGTCGGGAAATGGCTCGCGCAGGCGACGAGCAGCGCCACCGCCGCCGCGCCGGCGAGCGCCGCGGTGAGGAGCGTGGGCGCGACCGACACCGACGCGCCGGGCGCGCTCGCGCCGGCGCGTGCGATCGCGTCGAAGAGGACGATCAGCGGGTGCGCCGCCCCGGCGACGAACCGGGCGGCGGCCGGCCACGGAGAGATCGAGAGCGCGAGCGTCAGAAAGAGCACCGGCTGCAGGAGCGCGACCACCGGCGTCGCCGCGACGTTGGTGAGCGGTGCGATCGCGCTCACCCGCCCGAAATACCACGCCACCAGCGGCGCGCTCGCCACCGTCGCGAGCGTTGAAATGAGGGCGAGCGCGGCGGCGTGCGCGCGCCAGCCGGCGAGGCGCGGCGCGATGAGGCGCTTGGCGAGGATCCCGCCGGCGATGAGGCTCGCCATGCCGAGGACGCTGAGCTGGTAGCCGAGGTCCATGGCCGTGCGCGGCGACAGCAGGGGGACGGCGGCCCCGAGTGCGAGCGCGCCCCATGGCGACGTGGGCCGTTGCAGCGACCGTGAGAGCGCGGAGACGCCGAGCATGACCGCCGACCGCAGCGCGGGCGGCGGCGCCCCGATGACGGCGATATAGACCGCGACGATCGCCACCGTCGCCCCGGCGGCCGCGACGGGCCGCAGCCGCAGCGCGAGGAAGAGGAGTCGGACCGCCGCCGCGATGACCGCCACGTGCAGTCCGGAGATCGAGAGCATGTGGACGATGCCCGCGGCGGCGAAGCGGTCGCGGAGCGCCGGGTCCACCGCGCGCTGGTCCGCGATGAGCAGGGCGCGCACGAGCGGCGCCTCGGGGCCGAAGAGCGTGTCGATGCGGGCGCCGGCGGCCGCGCGGGTGCGCACGAGGAGCGACCCACCCCCATCGGGAAGAAACTCGACCGCGGCGCGCGCCACGCGGAAGCCGCGCGGCGCCATCGTGGCCTCGCCGCGCACGCGCACGGCGTCTCCGGCGCGCGCCGTGCCGCGCGTGACGGCGAGCGCCACCCGCACCGTGCACCGGCCGAGCTCGGCGTCGCCGGAGACGTACGCGCCCGGCGCGGCGGCGTCGTCGAGCAGCACGCGCCACTCGCTCGCGCGCAGGGCGGCCGAGCGGCACACCGCGCGCGCACTGTCATTGGCGCGTGCGAGCAGGAGACCGCCGGTGAGGAGCGCCGCGATCGGAAGGAGGGGCCGGCGCGTCGAGCGCAGCCCCGCGAGCGCGGTCGCCGCGGCGACGACGGCGCCCGGCAGCGCGAGCCCGGAGAATCCCGCGAGCAGTCCCGCGACGAGCGCGGCGACCGCGTAACCGATGAGCGGCATGGGAGGGCGCGCGATGCGCCGGTGACAGGGCTCCCAAGCATGGATGGCGGGGCGGACAGCCACCGCATCCGACGGCCGCGCGATCGCTCCTTTCAGCTCACCCGGTGAGGTCCGGCGCCTTCTTGTGCCGCGGGTTCGTCGCCACGAGCCGGATCGCTTCGATGACCGTCACCGCCAGGGCCGCTCGCGTCGACTCGCGCTGCAGATCCACCGCGACGAGCGTGCGCCCCGGGTTCTCCTCCACGGTGTAGCGCGGGGCCAGGTGGTTCAGGGCGAACGTGATGACGTCGGCTTGGCAGCGCTCGCAGCGGCACGCTTCGGGGAAGTTCTCCCGCAGCTCCGCGTACAGCTCGCGGATCGCCCCCTCGAGCAGATTCCTCAACCGGCGAGGGGGAGCGCCGCGCGCTCGGCGACCGGGGAGCCCGTGAAGGTGGAGCCCGTCGTCCCGGTGAGCTCCACGGTGAGATAGCGGCCGATCAGGGAAGCGTCCCCCGCCAGCAGGACGGTGCGATGGTGCCGAGTGCGCGCTTGCAGGAGCTCGCCCCGGCGCGCGGTCTTCTCGACGAGCACCTCGTGCCGCGTGCCGAGGAGGGCGAGGCTGCGCGCGCGCGTCATCTCGCGCTGGAGCGCGATCAGGCGCCCGAGCCGCTCGCTCGCGACCGCGTCCGGCACCGTGAGCGCCAGCGGCAGGCGGGTGGCCGGCGTGCCCTCGCGCGGCGAGAACTTGAAGGTGAACGCGTCCTCGAAGGCGAGCGCGCGCACCGCGTCGAGCGTCTCCTGGAATTCGGGCTCCGTCTCGCCGGGGAAGCCGACAATGACGTCGGTGGTGAGCGCGAGCCCGGGGATCGCGGCGCGCAGCCGCTCGGCGCACGCGCCGTATTCCTCGCGCGTGTAGCGCCGGAGCATCCGCTGGAGCGTGCGCGAGCTGCCGGACTGCATCGGCAGGTGCACGTGCTCGCAGACCGCCGGCGTCTCCGCCATCGCCGCGATCACCGCGCCGGAGAAATCGTTCGGGTGTGGGCTCGTGAAGCGCAGGCGACGGATCCCGGGCACGGCGCCCACGGCCCGCAGCAGCGCGCCGAACTCGTGCTCGCCGTCGAAATAGGAATTCACCGTCTGCCCGAGCAGCGTGATCTCGGTGATCCCCTGCGCAGCGATCTCGTGCGCCTCGCGCACCACATCGGCGAGGCGGCGGCTTCGCTCCGGACCGCGCGTCGTGGGCACGATGCAGTAGGTGCACTTGTAGTCGCAGCCGCGCTGCACCGGCACCCACGCGCGCACCCCCTCGAAGCGGCGCGCGCGGACGTCCTCATAGTGCTCCTCGAGATCGAAATCGACCGACGCCGCGCGCCGTCCGGCGCGCGCGCCGGCGATGAGGGCGCCGAGCGCGCGGTAGCCGTCGGGGCCGATCACGAGGTCCACGTGCGGCGCGCGCTCGAGGAGCGCGGGGCCCAGGCGTTGCGCCATGCAGCCCGTCACGCCGAGCACCGTGTCCGCCGTCAGGTGACGCTTGAGCTCGCCGATGCGCCCGAGGACGCGCTGCTCGGCGTGCTCGCGAATGGCGCACGTGTTGACGAGGATGACGTCGGCGCCCTCGGGACCGTCGACCGCGACGAATCCATCGGCCGCGAGGAGACCGAGCATCAGCTCGGCATCGCTCACGTTCATCTGACAGCCGTACGTCTCGATGTAGACGGTGCCGCCGCGCGTGACCATGCTCAAAGCTACACGGACGCCCGACGCGCGAACAGAGCGCCGGCGTCGAGCTCGAGCCGCGCCGGCACGCGCGCTCCCCGCGGGATCGCGGCATCGCGCATGCGCACGGTGAGGTGATCCTCGGTGATCCCCTCCCGAGCCCGCGCGCCGCCGAGCACGATCACGTCCGCCGCGCCCCCCACGCGCGCGGCGCGGTGCGCGGCCGCTTTCCGCTCGCCCAGGGCGCGCAGCTCGGCGGCGCGCGCCAGGACCGTGCCGCGCGGCACGGCGCCGCTCAGCCGTGCCGCGGCCGTGCCGGGTCGCTCGGAATACGGGAAGACGTGCAGCGCGGTGAACGGCAGCGTTTCGACGAGCTCCATCGTCGCCGCATGATCGGCGTCCCCTTCCCCGGGGAATCCGGCGATGACATCGGCACCGAGACCGAACACCGCGGCGCGCGCGACGAGCCGCTCCACCGCGCGCGCGTAGCGCGCTCCGGTGTACCAGTGCCGCCCCATGCGGCGAAGCACCCCGTCGGCGCCGGATTGCAGCGGCGCGTGCAGCCAGGGCGCCACGCGGCGCGCGTCGGCGGTGAGCAGATCGATCAGCCGGTCATCGAGCTCGGTCGCCTCCACCGAGGAGAGCCGGAAGCGCGCCGCCGGCACCCGTCGCACGAGCGCCTCGAGCAGCGCGCCGAGCGACGACCCGATGTCCGCGCCGTAGCGGCCGATGTGGATGCCGGTGAGCACGATCTCGGCGTGGTGCGCGGCGAGCTCGGCGGCCTCCTGGACCAGCGCCTCCACCGCGCGCGATCGCGCGTCGCCGCGGGCCAGCGTGGTCGCGCAGAAGGTACAGTGCTCGTCGCAGCCGTCTTGGATGCGCAGCAGCGCCCGCGCGCCACCCTGCGCCGCGGGACGGATCGCCGCGAGCGCGGGGTCGAGCCCCAGCGCGGCCGCGATCTCCGACAGCGGCGCCCCGCCGATGACGCGCGCCACCGTCGGGAGGGCGGCGATCGCGCCGCGATCGAGCGCGGCCGCGCAGCCCATCACGAGCGTGCGAATGGCCGGGTTGCGCCGCGCCGCCCGGCGCACCGCCTGCCGCAGGTCGGCCTCGGCTTCGGCGGTGACCGCGCAGGAGTTGAACACGGCGGTGTCCGCGAGCTCCGGCGCGGCGGCGATCTCGTGGCCGCCGGCCTCCAGCATCGCGCGCACGGCGCCGCTGTCGTACTGGTTCGCGCGACAGCCGTGCGTCGCGAGGAAGACCCTCACGACGCCGGCGCCCCCGGCGCGGCGTCGCTCGGCGGCAGCACGAGGTGGAACTGACTCCCGCCCGTCCCGGCGCTCTGCACCCAGATGCGGCCGCCGTGCGCTTCCACCACGAGCTTGCAGAAGGTGAGCCCGAGACCCGAGCTCCGCACCCGGGGGAGCTCCGACCGCTTGACCCGCTCGAATTTCCGGAAGATCACCTCGTGGTACTCGGGCGGGATCCCCGGCCCGTCGTCGGCGACGGTGAAGAGCACGCCGCCGCCCGCGTCGCGCTGCGCGTGCAGCGCCAGACGGATCGGCTCGACGCCGTGCGTGATCGCGTTCTGCACGAGGTTCCCGAACACGCGCTTGAGCAGGGCCCGATCGGCGCCGAAGACGGGCGCATCATCCGCCACCTCGACGCTCACGGTGGTGCCGGCCTGCCGGAAGCGCGCCCCCCACTCGTGCGCGATCTCGGCGAGCAGCGCGCCGGGAGCCACCGGCACGCGGTCGAGCGCCAACGTGGTCTCCTCGATGCGCGCCACCTCGAGCAGGTCCTCGATGAGCGCGAGCAGCTCCTCCGCCTTCGACTCCGCGTCGCCGAGGGCGTGGCGCTGCGGCTCGGTGACCGGCCCGTAGTCCTGGTCGAGTACCATTTCGAGCGTCGCGAGCACGCTCGAGAGCGGCGTCTTGAGGTCGTGGACGATCATCTTCATGAGGTCGTCGCGCACCTTCTCGAGCTCGCGCAGCTTCCGATAGCTCTCCTCGAGCGCCTCGGTGGCGAACTTGAGGCGCAGCAGCGACCGCACCCGCGCGCTCAGCACCTCCCGATTGTAGGGCTTGGTGAGGAAGTCATCACCGCCCGCCTCGATCGCCTTCACGCGATCGCTGGTGTCGGTCAACGAGGTGACGAAGATCACCGGGATGCGCGCGGTGCGTGGATCGCGTTTGATGCGACGGCAGACCTCGAAGCCCGTATCGCGCGCGTCGCACGCCAGCCCCCCGGGGGGCATCGAGACATCGAGGATGCAGAGATCCGGCCGATGCCGGCGCGTCGCGTCGAGCGCGGCCGGCCCGTCGCGCGCGACCACCACGCGGTAGCCCAGCGTCGTGAGTTGCTCCTCGAGCGCCGCGACGTTCGCCGACACGTCGTCCGCGACGAGGATCACCGGCGACCGCTCGGCGCGCTCCGTCACGGCACTATGGCCGGACGAGCACGCCGATGCTGAACACCAACCCGCTCTCCTGCGCGCCCACTTGGGGCGCGCGCCGCTTCGCGAACAGCAGCCCGAGGTCGAGCCGCGCCCGCGCGCCGGCCAGCGGGATGCCGAGGCCGCCCGAGATCACCGATTCCTTCACCGTTTGCGAGTCCGCCTGGTAGGGCAGCGTGCGCCGCCGCAGCCCAACCCGCAGGGGCAGCTCGACCCCCGCCGCCGCCGGCACCCGGATCTCGGCGCCAATGCCGTAATCCCAGCTGTCCACGGCCAGAATGCCGCTCTGCGCCAGCCCGTTCATTTCCGACCACTGAATCCACTCAGCGTCGGCGGCGAGCGTCACCCCCGACACGCCCGCGTAGAGCAAGGTAGCGCCGGCACGTGCCGGCACCCGCGCGTCGCTCACGAGCGAATCGTTCCGCCGTCCGCGCATCACTCCCCCCATCTGCCCCGAGAGGCCGAGCGCCAACACCGGCACCGGGCTCCACGCGATCCCCGCGCTCAGCGCGGTGCCGGTCACGTTCACCGTGGTCCTTTGGTGAAAAGTCGCGAAGCTGGGGTCCACGAACGTCTCGACGATCGAATCCACGTTCTGGCCAGTGATGAAGTGTCCGGCCACACCCACGCGAAAGGTGTTCGACACCCGGTACGCGACGGCGAAGCGCACGTTGGTGAGCGCGCCGCCGCTGTTGAAGTTCTGCGTGTAGGCCACGCTGTCGGTCGGGCTCGTATGGTAGTAGCCGTATGTGGTAGTGCCCCACGTGCGGTCGAGCAGATTGGAGAAGCTCAACCCGAGCGTCCACCGATCGGACAGCGTCCACGCGCCGACGAACAGCGGGAACCGGATCACGGTGGAATTGTCCTCCGTGCCGTTCGCCTTCACCGAGCGGTTCTCGGGGCCCCATTGACCGTACAGCCCCGACCGACCCCAGGTGGTGAGCGCCGCCGGATTGAGCGTCGAGATCGGATCGAGCTCGCCCACGGCGCCGCCGGTGGAGAGCGCGCGCGTGGAGAGGCCGCCCGCCGGGTAGCCGAATCCTTGGGTGCTGAGCGTCCCCTGCGCGGCCGCGCGCGAGGTGGCGGCGGCCGCGCAGAGCGCGGCCAGGAGCACGGATCGTGTCACGGGAGGCCGATGTCGCTGTGGGGGACGTAGCTGACATGCACCTTCGGCCGGAGTGCCGGCGAGGCGGTGGGGCCATAGAAGAGCACTTGCCGCGGTTCGAGTCCCTCGCGGATCATGGCGAGTACGATGGCGCGCTGGACCACGGCCCCGTGGAAACGCCAGAAGGTAAACGTATTCGCGCCGGTGCGCACGAGCGCCAGCGAGTCGAGGCCGTTCCCGGCCGGCGGCAGGCTGTCGATCCGCAGCCCCGTGGGTCCGATGAGGAGCGCGACTTTGGTGAGATCCGTGACATCCGGCCCGGCGACGGTCACGAACGGCTGCAGCGCCACCGAATCGCCATCCACCTGGAACGTCGTGAACGGCACCTGTTGCAGCTCGAGGTTCGCGCGCACCACCGTGGTCGCCGAGTCGACCAGCCACGCCGGGAACTTGAACCGGATCAGCACCCGATGGCCCGGCAGCCCGCCCAGGCCGAGCAGGCCCGCGGGGACGGGGGGCGAACCCTTGAGCACCATCTGATAGTCCGCCATCGCGGGGATCGCCGGACCCCAGACGGTCCCGAACGCGTTCACCGACGTCGCGGTGGAGATCTTCAAGGTGTCCGCGCGGCCGAGATACGAGAGCCCGGCCACCAGTCCGCCCGTCGTCGAGGCGCCATTCGCCGAGGTGAAGGTCACCCGCGCATTCTTCTTGCACACCACTTGGACCCCCAGCCACACCTTGCCGCCGGTAGTCACCTGCTGGGTAACCCAGCTGGTATCGAGAGGAATGCTGATCCTCCCGTTCACCGAATCGCGCGGGAGGGTCCGCGTCCCGACCGGCACACCGGTGAACTTCATGCGCACCTGGGCGGTGTCCAGGTCGGGGGCGTTCACGTAGACGTTGTAGACGTTGAAGGTGACCGTGTCCTCGACAAAGATGGTGTCCTGCCCGGTCGGCGGCGGCAGGACCGAAAGATTGAGGAACGAAGAGTCCGCGCTCGTGAACGCGACGGGCGGCACCGTGGTGTCCGTCTGCGGGAAGGACCGGGCGATGGAATCGAAGCGGAAGACCGCCACCGAGACGACGGAGTCCCCCGTCTGCGCGTATTGCGCGACGAGCAGCTGCAGCTCGGTCCCGATCGGCGGGGTCCCCGTCACCGTGACCGCGGTGTCGATCACATCCGCGGCATCGAACACCGTGTCCTTGAAATCGAGCGTCTGCTCCGGGCAGAGCGACGGGCAAGCGTTGCCGCCCTTCAGCGTCTCCGAGCACGCAGC
>JAYUMO010000295.1:0-3705 GCA_043762555.1 Gemmatimonadaceae bacterium
GTGGCCGGTCCACCAGAGGGTCTCCCACGCGGCGCGCCCCACCACGCGCTCGGCGCTCACCCCCGACTCGTCGAGCGCGTGCTGATTCACTTCGAGCACCAACCCGCCGCGGTCGAGCAATAGCTGGAACTGGAATCCGCTGTCGAAGATCTCGCGAAATCGCCGCTCGGCCGCCTCGCGCGCGCGCTGCGCGGTGCGCGTGACCGTCACGTCGGCGCGGATGCCCAGCAGTCGAGCCGGCTGTCCCGACGGCGTGCGATCCACCACGCGCCCACGGTCCACGATCGTATGCCACCGCCCGTCCTGGCCGCGCACGCGGTACTCGGCTTCGAAGCTCGACGTCTCCCCCGCGAGATGACGGTCGACGGCGTGCTGCAATCGCGCGGCGTCGGCGGGATGCACGATCGCCATCCAGGACGCGCGCATCGGCGGGATCGCCTCGGGGTCGTAGCCGAGATAGCGCCAAATGCCGGCCGTGTGCGCCGACGCCCCGGTCATCAGATCCCACTCCCAGATCCCGTCGGTGGAGCGCTCGAGCGCCGACGCGATGCGCGCGCGCTCCGCGCCCCGGGCGCCGCTCAGCGAACGCTGCGCGAGCAGAACGGTGACCGCGATGAGGGCGCTCACCACGTAGCCCATGAGCAGGACGAGCGCGGGGAGCGCGGACCGCACGCGCGCGACGGTGCTCTGCGTGGGCCACACCGCCAGCGTCAGGTGCACGGCCCCGAAGTCGAGGGGGAGCCATTGCGTCCAGCGCGCCTCACGCGCCGTCCAGGTGGGTGGGCCGGCGAGTCGGCCCTCGCGTCCGATGATCCCGGAGCGGTAGCCGCGCGTGCTGTCGGGAAAGGTGGTGCGGAAGAGCTCCGCCGTTCGCATCACCGCGGCCATCGTGCCGGCGCACGGCGCGCGCGGACAGGTCGCCGCGAGAATCACGAATCGTTGTGCTCCGCTGTCGAGCGGAAGGTAGGCGATCGTGTCGGTGAGTGGCCCGCCGGAGGTGTTCTTGGAGGCGAACGCGCGCACCACCGCATCGGCGCCCGACCCGGTGAACGACGGGGCCGAGCCCGCCTCGGGCACCCCGGCCGCGGAGAGCCAGCCCGCCGCCTCGAGCCCCGGGACGTCGCGCTCGAGCGACTGGATGTCGCGCTGCCGTGCCGCCGCCGGCGCCGAGCTCGCTGCCCACTCGGCGGCGCGCCGCAGCGAGCGGCCGGTGACCTCGATCTCGCGCATCAGCACGTGGCGCCGCTCATCCCCCGCTTGGCGCGTGAGCGCGAGCAGCTGGTCGCTCTCACGCGTGGCGAGCGCGCGCCAGAGCACGGTCACCGTGACCACCCCCGCGATGCCGAGCGCCGCGGGCAGCCAGCGCGCGGAGTCGCCCGAGAGAAGGCCGCGCGACCAGACGAGCGCCACGAAGCAGACGCCCAAGAGGAATGAGGCGACGGCCATCTGCACCGACTCGCCCGCCACCAGCCGGTCCGTCATCGGATCGACCACCCCCGCGGCGCGCGCGATGACGAACGTGGTGGACACCGCCAGCAGGATGAAGCCGGCGATCCCGATCGCCGCCTCCTCGGGCAGCAGGCGGCGGCGCGCGGCGGTCATGAGCAGCGCCACCGAGGCCGTGGTGAGCAGCACCGCCGACGCGAGCGTCATCCCCTCCCAGGGGAGGGGGAAGGAGGCCAGGTAGGCGAGGAGAGCGAGCGTCCCCATCCCCGTGCCGATGACGGACCCCGCCATCGCGGCCGAATAGCGGACGCGCAGGAACGCCCAGAAGGCGAGTCCCACCGCCAGCATTCCCACCGCGTCGAGCGCGCGGAGGCGCGGCCACGTGCTCAGCGGTTGGGCGAGCGCACCCAGCCCCGGCAGATGCGCCGCGATGCCGGCGACCCCCGCGAGCACGAACACCCCGGCGACGGCGTAGCCGGATCGGTACGCCGCGCGTGCCAGGGGGGCCTCCAGCGACGTGTCGTTCCGCCGCGCGCTTGGGTCCGTCATGACTCCAGGATCCAGGGAAAACCGAAAAAACAAGACAAAAGGCACGATCGCCGCCCGAGTGTCGCGCGGAGATGCGTGCCTTCGACTGGCGGGGCCGATCCCCGCCCGCCAAGACAAAAAACGGTCGCGTGCCGTCCTGCCCTGTCCCCTACTATAGTAATGACGCTGAGGCCACGCAAGGTGAAAACGCGCGTGCCCTGCCGCGCGTCCTAGGATAGGCACCAATGTGCCGGTCCGAGAGCCGCTTGCCCCGCGCCCCTTCTTCTTGCCATGCCCATCAGCCCACGGCGCCTGATCGTCCTCGTGCTGCTGGCGGCCGCGTACATCGTGTCCGCCAAGCTCGGGCTGCTGCTGGCCTTGGTGCACCCGAGTGCCACCGCCGTCTGGGCGCCGAGCGGCATCGCGTTGGCCGCGTTGCTCATCTTCGGCTACGACGTGTGGCCGCTGATCTTCCTGAGCGCGTTCCTGGTGAACGTCACCACCGCCGGGTCGGTCGCGACCTCGGTGGCGATCGGCGCCGGCAACACGCTCGAGGCGCTGGCCGGCGCGTATCTCGTCAACCTGGCCGCCGGCGGCCGCACGCCCTTCGAGCACCCCGAGAATCTGTTCAAGTTCACCGTGCTCGCGGGGCTGTTGAGCACGATCGTGAGTCCGACGATCGGCGTCACGTCGCTCGCGCTCCGCGGCTTCGCGCCGTGGGCGCAGTATTCCCGGATCTGGATCACCTGGTGGCTTGGCGACGCGGTGGGAGTGCTCGTCGTCGCCCCGGCGATCCTTCTCTGGAGCGTGCGCCCGAAGATCAGATGGCACCGCGGGCGGCTCAACGAAGCGGCGGCGCTGTTCGCCGTCTGGCTCGCGTCGTGCGAGCTGGTGTTCGGCGGCTACTATCCGTCGGAGATCCAGAACTATCCGCTGGAGTTCATGTGCATCCCTCCGCTCCTCTGGGCCGCGTTCCGATTCGGACCGCGCGAGGCGGCCACGGGAATGCTGCTGCTGGCGGGGGTCGCGGTGGCCGGGACCGTGCACGGCTTCGGGCCTTTCGCGCGACCGTCGCGGCAAGAGTCGCTGTATCTGCTCCAGGTGTACAACGCCGTCGCGTCGGTGACGACGCTCACGCTCGCCGTGATGGTCTCGGAGCGGCGCGCGATGGAGGAGCAGCTCCGGCATCTCGCGGTGACCGACCCGTTCACCGGGCTCGCCAACTACCGTTTCTTCATGGAGCACATCACCGCCGAGATCGCGCGCTCGGAGCGCACGAAGCGGCCCTTCGCGCTGCTGTTCCTGGACGTGGACGATCTCAAGGCGATCAACGATCGCCACGGCCATCTCGCCGGAAGCCGCGCGCTGTCGCGTGTCGCGGAGGCGATGCGCCGCTCCTGCCGGACCACCGACACGCCGTCGCGGTACGGCGGCGACGAATTCGCCATCGTGTTACCCGAGGCCGATGTGGACGCGGCGTGGCTGGTGGCGCGGCGGGTGGCGGAGGCGCTGGCGAACGATGGGGAGTCGCCGCCGATGACGGTGAGCCTCGGCGTCGCCATGTATCCCGCGAACGGCACCACCCCGCAAGCCTTGCTCGCCGTCGCGGACCGCCGGCTCTACGACATGAAGGCCGCCGGCAAGGGGAAGACGCTGGCGCGGTGAGCGATCGATGGCCGTGATGGGGGAACGCGCGCCCTATTGACCAGCGCGCGCCCGAGCGCTTGAATA
>JAYUMO010000296.1:0-8500 GCA_043762555.1 Gemmatimonadaceae bacterium
CCGCTCACCACCCCCGTCGGCGGCGGCATCCGCTCGCTCAATGTTGCGTTGCGGCAGATGCTCGATCTCTACGTCTGCCTGCGCCCCGTGCAATGGTTCACCGGCGTGCCGTCGCCCGTAAAGCATCCCGAGAAGGTGGACATGACCATCTTCCGCGAAAACACGGAGGATATTTACGCCGGCATCGAATTTGCCGCTGGCACACCCGAGGCGCAGAAGGTTCTGGACTTCATCGCGAAGGAATTTCCGAAAGACTTCAAAAAAATCCGCTTCGGCACCAAGCCCGCCGGTGAGGAATTCTGGAAGGCGGTTGGCGCGCCGAATTTTCCGAGCGATGTGAAAGTCGGCGTCGGCATCAAGCCCGTGAGTTACAGCGGCACGGTGCGGTTGATGCACAGTGCCATGGCCTATGCGATCAAGTTCAACCGCAAGAGCGTGACGATTGTCCACAAGGGCAACATCATGAAATACACCGAAGGCGGCTTCCGCGACTGGGCGTATCAGACGGCCAAGGAATTTTTCGGCGCGGTGGAAATTGACGGCGGCCCGTGGTGCAAAATCCCCGAAGGCAAACCCGGCGCGGGTATTGTCATCAAAGACAGCATCGCGGACATCACGCTCCAACAGGTTCTCACGCGCCCGACGGACTTCGACGTCATCGCCACGTTGAATCTGAACGGAGATTATTTGAGCGACGCGCTCGCGGCGCAAGTCGGTGGTATCGGCATTGCGCCCGGCGGCAACATCAATTACATCACCGGCCACGCCATCTTCGAGGCCACGCACGGCACCGCGCCGAAGTACGCGGGGCAGGACAAGGTGAATCCCGGCTCGGTGATCCTGAGCGGGGAGATGATGCTGCGCTACCTGGGATGGACGGAGGCGGCGCATCTGATCGTGAGGTCGCTCGAGAAGACGATCGCCCAGAAGCGGGTGACCTATGACTTCGAGCGCCTAATGGCGGGCGCGACGCTGCTCAGCACGAGCGGCTTCGCCAAGGCGATGGTCGAGAACATGTAGCGATGGACCGCTACCAGATCTGCGCGCGCAGCGAATCGGGGCGCACCATCGCGTCCCCGGCCTTGCAGCGGAACGCTTGCGCGAACTCGGGCAGGTTCGAGAGCGGCCCGTTCACGCGCCAGATCCCCGGCGAATGCGGATCGGTGAGCAGCCGTCGCTGCAACGCCTGCGGGCGCTGCAGCTGGCGCCACACCTGCGCCCACGACAGGAAAAAGCGCTGCGGCCCGGTGAAGCCGTCCACCGGCGCGGGCGTGGGCTTCCCCTTGAGCGAGAGCATGTACGCGGCGTACGCGATCTTGAGCCCGCCCAGGTCGGCGATGTTCTCGCCGAGGGTGAGCTTGCCGTTCACGTGCAGCGTGTCCAAGCCGATGTAGCCGTTGAACTGCTGCTCCACGAGCGTGGCGCGTTTGGTGTATTCCGCCGCGTCGGCGGCGGTCCACCAGTCGCGCAAGTTCCCCCGCGAGTCGAACTGGCGCCCCTGATCGTCGAAGCCGTGCGTCATCTCGTGCCCGATCACCGCGCCGATCCCGCCGTAGTTCACCGCGTCATCGGCGTTGGGATTGAAGAACGGCGGCTGCAGGATCCCGGCCGGGAAGGAGATCTCGTTCTTGAGCGGATTGTACGACGCGTTCACCGTGGGCGGCGTCATCCCCCACTCGAACCGGTCCACCGGCTTGCCGATCTTCGCCAGATCGCGATGCGATTCGAAGATGTTCGCCGCGAAGTAGTTGGTCACGAAGGCACCACGCTGCACCTCCAGCGTGCCGTAGTCGCGCCAGCGGTCCGGATAGCCGATCTTGTTCACGAAGGCGTCGAGCTTGATGAGCGCCTGCGCGCGTGTGGCCGGCGACATCCACGGGAGCGAGTCGATCCGGCCGCGCAGCACGGTCTCCATGTTCTTCACCATCGCGAGCGCGCGCGCTTTCGCTTCCGGTGAGAAGGTGGCGGCCACGTAGGCCTGCCCCACCGCCTCGCCCATCGCATTGTCGGTGACGGTGAGGCAGCGCTTCCAGCGCGGAAGCAGCTCCTTCGCGCCGGTGAGCGTCTGCTGGAACTTGAAATCCTCACTCACGAATGCGGCGCTGAGCCAGGGCGCCGCGGCGTGCGTGTAGTGCCAGCGCAGATAGACCTTCCAATCGTCGAGCGGCACGCTCGCGAGCAGCCCGCTCGCCGCCGTGAAGAAATCGGGTTGGGCGACATCCACACTCGTCATCGCCGGCGCGTTCCACGCCGCGAGCAGCCGCGCGAGGCCGATGTTCGGCGCGAGCGAGTCGAACTGCGCGCGCGTCAGCATATGATAGATGGCGTTCGGATCGCGCATCGCCACGCGCGTCATGGACGACTGCGCGAGCGTGGTCTCGATCGCCATGATCTTGCCCGCCGAGGCCTTCGCCGCCTCGGGCGCATCGCCCAGCAGCTGCAGCGTCTGCGCGACATCGTCGGAGTACGCGGCGCGGACCTTCGCTGTCTGCGAGTCGGTGCGGAAATAGTAGTCGCGGTCCGGGAGCCCGAGTCCGCCCTGGACGACGATGAGGATCACCTGCGTGCTCGCCTTGAAGTCCTGTACCGATCCTTCGCCGAAGAGCGCGTTCACCCCCATCAGGTGCAGCCGCGCGACCTCATCCTGCAGCGCGCCGAGCGTGCCGACGCGCGCGATGCGCTGCAGCTCATCCGCGAGGGGCCGCGCGCCGGCGGACTCGATCGCCGACGAGTCGATGCACGTCGCGTAGAACATCCCCACCTTGCGGATGTTGGCGCTCGGTGCCTGGTCGGCGTTCTTCGCCGCGTCGTCGAGCACCTGCCGGAGCACCACCTGGTTGCGGTCTTCCAGTTCATTGAAGGTCCCCCACCGCGAATACGCCGCCGGGATCGTCGCCGACTTGAGCCAGCCGCCGTCCGCGAACTGATAGAAATTCGCGCAGGGGGCGCAGGTCGTGTCGAGATTGGCGACGTTGATCGGCTTCACCAGCTCGGCTCCGGCGGTCGCGACCTTCGCGGCGGGCGCGGCCTCGGGCGCGGGGGCGGGCTGCTTGGCGCAGGCGGCGAGCGACGCGGCGAGCGCCGCGGCCACTGCAGCGGCGCGCCGCGTGACGAAAAGTGCCATGGCGGTGATGTCCGGAGGAAAGGATTGTGCGGAACTGCTCCGAAATGGAGCGACGAGGAGCGTTAAATCTCGCGTGCGCGGCGCTGCGCGGGCAAGGGACGGCCGCCGTGCGCGGCGCACCGGGTCCGCCGTGGCCGGCGGGCTACCGGCGCGCCTCGATCACGCCTCGATCACGGCTCGATCAGCCCGGCGTTCGTGCGGCGGACGTCCCGCGCCCCCGCGGCGACGCCCACGCCGATGCTCGCGCCGAAGAGCAGAGCGCCCATCGTGCCCACGAAGGGGAGCATCCAGACCACCACGCCGGCGAGCGCGCCGGCGATGAGCGGTGCCGCGGCCCGCTGCACGGCGTCCACGTAGCGCAGCTTGGTGCGGACGAAGTGACGCGCATTCACGTAGCCGAAGACCACGGCCGCGCCGGTGACCACCCAGTACAGGAATGACATATTCGATACCTCCTGGCGTCTCTACGGGAGCGCTTCGCCTCCGGTTTCGGGGAAATCCGCAGGCGATCCCCCGTTGCGCTCGACGGATCGCGGTGCAACCTTAGCATCCCTTGGTCGTCACTCCTAGACCGTCTCACGCGCCTGCTCCTGGGGGGATCGCGCTCCATGGCTGATGTCGCCGACAACGTCTTCCGCCGGTCCTCGTCGAGCGAATCGTTCCTCGCCTGGGCAGCCGGGCTCTGGCAGGTGGAAGATGATGTGTACGAGATCTCCCTCCGCTCCGACGGCGGGCTCGAGGGACACATGCGCAATGGCGCCGAAGTGTCCGCCGCTTGGGTGATCTCGCGCGGCCGGAAGGTTCCCACCGAGCACAGCGCGGACCGCATGTAGCGGTCGCGCGCGCCCCTCGCGCGCGCCGCGCCCGTTCGTGCTTTGCGCGCTCCGGCGGCGCTCCCTAGATTCGCGCGCGTGACCAGCTCTCTCGTGCGCCCGCCCCCGCCCCGCCGCGTCCTGCTCATCCAGAAGGGCGCGCTGGGTGACGTCACGCTCACCACCGCGCTGCTCGACGATCTCCACCGCGCCTTCCCCACCGCGACGCTCGACTTCGCCGTCGGCGCCGCGGCCGCGCCCCTGCTCGAGCACCACCCGCTCATCGCCGAGCGTGTGATCATCGACGCCGCGCCGGCGTGGCGGATGGCGCCGGCGATCCGCGCGCGCCGCTACGAGTGGGTGGTGGATGTGCAGTCGAGCGTGCGCACCGCGCTCATCACCCGCTGCTCCGGCGCGCGGGTGCGCATCGGCTGGGACGCGCGCGTGCGCGGCGTGGCCTACACGCACCGGCTCAGCCGCGAGCGTCCGCCGGAGTACGTGGTCACGGAGCGGCGGCGGCTGCTCGCGCTGGCCGGCGTCCCCACCGGCGATACGCCGCCGCGACTTTCACTCACGCGAGCGGAGCGCGACGCGGGGGCCCGCGTGCTCAGCGACGCGGGCGCGCCGACGGGCGCGCCCCGCGCCGCACTGCTGCTGAGCACGGTGGAGCCCCCCAAGAACTGGCCGCTCGAACATTTCATCGCCCTCGTGCCGTTGCTGCGCGGCGCCGGGATCACCCCGGTGGTCTTCCACGCCCCTGGTGAGGATGCACGCATCGCGCGGCTCCGCGCGGCGGCCCCGGAGGCGATCGTCCTGTCACAGTTGCCGCTCCGCGAGTTCATGGGCGCGCTGGCCGCGTGCGACTTGCTGATCTCGGGGGACAGCGGACCGGCGCACATCGCCGACGCGCTCGGCGTCGCGCGCGTGACGATCTTCGGCCCCACGTCGCCCGCGTCGTGGACCCCCGCGCGACCGACCGTGATCGCGATCTCGAGCGCCATCCCGCCGACCCCCGCCATGCGCGACCGGAAGCGCCTGCTCGGCGACCGCGAGGATCTCACCGCCGACGTCACGCCCGAGCGGGTGCTCGCGGCCGTGCGCTCCGTGCTCGGCCCATGACCACCGTCGCCCGCGCCACTTTCGCGTGTGCGCTCGCGGCGGTCGCGGCGAAATCCGCGTTCGCGCAAGGCGCCCGCGCCGCACCGGCGTGCGCGGGGCAAGTGATCTCAGCGATCGCCATCCGCCCGCTTCCGCCGCTCGAAGAGGCGGCGCGAGATTGGTGGGAGACGCCGGTGCGCGCGCTGAACTCCTTGCACGCTGTGACCCAGCCCGCCGTGGTGCGCGCGCTGCTGCTCCTCAAGGTGGGCGATCCGTGCGATGAATTCCTGCGCGCCGAGTCGGAGCGCGTGCTGCGCGCCCAACCGTTCATCGCCAGGGCGCACATCGCGGTGCACCCCGAGAGCGGCGGCTCGGTGGCCCTGGTCGTCACGACGCAGGACGAATTCACGTTCATCCTCGCGGCTCGCTTCTCCGGGAAGAGCCCGTACGTCACCGCGCTCACGCTCGGCGACGGGAATTTAGGCGGGAAGGGGATGAGCATCGCCGCGGGCTGGATCCACACCGTTACCCGCGAGGGATTCGGCGTGGCGTACATCGATTACACGTTCACGAAGCGCCCCTGGCAGCTGCAGCTGGCGGGCGGCCTGGGCGGCGTGGGCGAGGCCAGCCTTTTCGGCGACGTGAGCCATCCGTTCTATTCGGACGCGCAGCGAAGCGCCTGGCGCGGCAGCTTCGTGAACCTCACTCTGCTCCAAGCCTTCCAGCGCCCGGACACGGTCGCATTCGACGTGGGCGTGACGAGGCAGTTTGGCTTCGTGGGCGCCGCGGCGCGCGTCGTCGGCCGCCCCGGATCGATCCTTTTGCTCGGCGGCGCTTTCTCCACTGAGGAAGATGCGACGGGATTCCCCGCATCGGGCTACGATAGCACCGTGAATTACGACAGTCTCTTCGTTCGCTACGCGCCACGCCGGAGCGTGCGATTGAATTTCATTGCGGCCTACCGACGGATCCACTTCGGGCGCGCTACGCGCCTCGACGCGCTGAACGGGACGCAGGATCTCCGACTCGGATTCGAGGCCGCGGCACTGGCCGGTCATGGGTTCAGCGGTCTGGACGGATCCTCCGACGATTTTTTCGCGAACGGCGGAGTGTTCATCGGCGTGGGCGCGGAACGCGGCTACGGCTATCTGCAAGCGCTGATCGAATCGCGGCGCGGCACGGAGTCCGGCCTCTGGACCGACGCGATCGCGAGCTGCCGGCTGCGCTTCTACCGTCGACTATCGGACGTGCAAACGCTCGTGGCGGACGGCGAGTTGGGCGCGGGCTGGAAGACCACGCGCCCGTTCGAGATCCGCATCGGGCAGCCCGACGGCGGCGTGCGCGGCTACGCCGCGTCGCACGACGCGGGGGGCCAGCGCGCCGCGCTCAAGATCGAGGACCGCTGGTATCTCGGCGCGCTGGGGAAGAAGGTGGACATCGGCGTCCTCGCCTTCGCGGATGCCGGCCGGGTGTGGGCGGGCGACGTCCCCTTCGGGACGACGACGCCGGTAAAGGTCGGTGTCGGCGCGGGGCTGCTCGCGGCGACGCCGGTCGGCTCCCAACGCACCTATCGCGTCGACTTCGCCGTCCCGGTTAGCCCCGACCCCTACGCGGGCTGGGTCGTGCGGCTGACGGTCATCAACGTCGCGCAGCTCGGCTCGACGAAGGAGCCGCCGGACGTCGCATTCGGGCGGGAGTTTGTTTCCACTTCCTCGCAGTTCACTTATCCGCGCTAACTGCCGGTCTCGGCCTCGGCCTCGGCAACGGCTATGACAACGTCAACGGCAAGTCGCTCGATACGCTTAGAGACAGACGCCGCGGCCGGCGCAGATCAGCCATTGGGACACGAAGTACATCGCGCCTAGCCCGAGCACGAAGTAGGCGACGAAGATCGTCACCTTCGTGATGAGCATCGCGTCGGCGGGAATGAGGCGGCGCACGAAGGGGGCGCCGAGAGCGAGACTCACGAGCGAAGGGATGAGCTGGATCGCAGGGGGCGCGCCGGTGGGGCGTGGCCAGAGAAAGAGCAGATAGATCGCGAGCACCGCGAGGGGGAGCAGGGTCATCCCGGCGACGCGCAGGGCCAATTCGCGCGTCGGTCGATTCCCGCGGGGGGTCTCCGCGGCGCTCCGGTCGTCCATCGGGCCTCCGGTGAAGGTCACGTCATGGTACGCAGTGGACCCGCGCGAGTCAATTTCGGACCGCGGCACGCCGGCGGCCTTGCGAAAACGTGCGAAGGGCGTCCGCTCGCGCGAACGCCCCTCGGTCCGTCCCGTTCCTGACGAGGCGCCGTTATGGCGTGACGGTGGTCAACTGAATGTCCACGAAAGCCGCCGTACCGCGGTCGCGCGCGCGGACCGCGATCACGTGCGTGGTCGTGCTCGTGCTGAGCACGGCGGCGGGCACCGTGAAGATGAAGCTGTCGCGCGTCGCACACCCCTGGTGCGTCACGAATCCCTCGCCCGTTACGGCGTGCCCATCCACGAACACTTCGATGTCATTGTCGATCGCCACCGAGACGCGGAGGTCGGTGGACCATCCGGCGGGCAACGTGAAGCTGTGGCGCAGCAGCAGATCGGTGGGAAACGGCACGGAATTCCACGCCGTATGTGCGGTCGCGTCGATCGGGCAGTAGGGTACGGCCGGTGCGACGTGGTCGCTGAAGCCGCCGCGCCCAACAGCCCATGCGGCGTCATTGAAGCCCGCCGCTTCGAATCCACCATCGTGATCGGCCCCTCCGACGAGATAGCGATATCCGCCCGACTCCCACGGGAGGAGGACACGCGTGTCCACGCCACCGAAGGGGCTGAAATTCTTGGGCTTGCCGCTCACGCCCGTACCGGGGGCATACAGGTTCTCGGGAGTGAACACGCTGATCGCCTGCTCGCCAAGGCGCCGGAGGGCGCCACCGAGATCGCCGCTCGCGAACAGCCGGCCCGCGCTCGGCGCGGCCGCCGTCGAGCCGGTACAGTCGAGGAGGTGATCCTCATCTCTCGGGAGGATCTCGATCCCCGTCCCGACGTTGTGCGCCAGGAGCACAGTCGTCGGCAGATCGCCGACGGGCGCCGTGAGGCATTCCTCCACGAGCACCGGCTGCGAGAAGGTCTGCTCCGGCACCACGTGGAATTCGAAGAACGGCCTGTACTGGTCGAGCGTGGTGTTGAGTGGACCGGCGAATTGGCCCTCCGGCGGCGTGATCGTCGACACCGTGATGGTGGCCGGCTGCGTGAGCGTGTTGCCGTAGACCTTGACGCCGGCGTTCCCGCTGCCGTGGCGCACGAACTGGGGGTCGGGGCTGGGGAAGACGACCTGCGTCACGTTGCCGGTGCCGAGCGGATCACCGAGCGTGAGGCCGGAGCCGTCCAGGCCGACCAGGCAGTAGAGGAGCTGACCGAATTGCAACACGGCGTTCTGCGTCGCCATCGACATGCCGCCGCGCAGCTTGCCGGCGTAGTACGCGCGCAGC
>JAYUMO010000297.1:0-2456 GCA_043762555.1 Gemmatimonadaceae bacterium
TCGGGCGGCGGCTTCGCCGCCTCCGGCGCCTTCTTCACTTCGGCGAACTTCACGTCCTCGGCATTGATCTTCTCCTTCATCTTCTGCCCCGCACCGGCGGTGACGACCACCAGGGCCATCACGACCACGGCGTGCAAGACAACGCTGAAGATGCGGACGCCGATGCTCCGATCCGCTTTCCGCTCCGACTCGATCAGGTTAGTGAACATGGGGCTCTCACCTGAGGATGAACGACGCCGCGACCGGATCCCTTCTCGCGCGGCACGGGATAAACTACCCGTACCGGGTTGGGGCGGAATACATCAATCATTAAGATTCCGTGAAGGCGTTGTTACGATTCGGCGGCCCCGCCGCGGCGCCCGCTGGGAAGGCGCTCACGGTGCCGGCGACTCCTCGGCCGGCTCGAGTATCGCCGCCGGCTCGTAGATCGGCAAGGTGACGGTGAACGTGCTCCCACGCGTCAGTCGCGAGCGCACGGAGATCGCCCCGCCGTGCGCCTCGGCGATGTACTGCGCGATCGCGAGGCCGAGTCCGAAGCCGCCGCGCTCCGAAGAGCGCGAGCGCGCCCGGTCGGCGCGATAGAAACGCTCGAACACGTACGGCAGGTCGGCGGCCGAGATGCCGATCCCCGAATCGCGCACATTCAAGGCGACCGTTCGTTCGTGGCGGATGAGCGAGACCTCGACGCTGCCGCCGCCGGGGGTGTACTTGATCGCGTTGGTCGCGAGGTTGAGGAAGAGCTGGCGCAGCCGCGTGGGATCGCCGAGCACCCGCGCCTCGTCCACCCGCGGCAGGGAAACGGTGAGCCGCGCGGCCTCCCCGAGGATCGCGGCGGTCTCGAATACTTCGCGGACGAGCGGATCGAGGTCGATCGGCTCGCGATGAAGGTCGAAGCGTCCCTCGTCGGCGCGCGCAAGGGTGAGCAGGCTCTCGACGAGATCGGCCATGCGCGTGGTCTCGTGCAGCGCCTCCTCGAGCGCCACGAGTCGGTCGGCGCGCGGGGCGCTCTCGGTCATCGCGCGCTCGACGTCCGCCCGGAGCACGGCGAGCGGCGTCTTCAGCTCGTGGCTCGCGTCGGCGGTGAAGCGGCGCAGGGCGGCGAAGGAGGTCTCCAGCCGCTCGAGCATCTCGTTCAGCGTCATCACGAGGCGTTGCAGCTCGGCGCCCGAGGTCGCGGGGAGGCGCCGGTGGAGCGATCGCCCGTCGGTGATCGCGTGCAGCTCGTTGATGATCCGGTCCACGGGCTCGATCGCACGGCCGGCGATCACGTACGCGAGGGCGATCGAGACGAAGAGCAGGAGCGGCGCGATCACGACGATCGTGCCGATGAGCTCCCGCACCGCCGCGGCCTCCACCGCGCGCACGGGGATCGCCACCGCCACGCGCGCCACGGCGGACCGTGTGTTCTCGGGCTGCCGAACGAGGAGCAGCATCGGCTCGCCGTCGAGCGTGAGGAGGCGGGTCGCGCCGCCGGTGGGGGTGCTGAGCGCGGCGCTGTCCACGAGGGTGACGTCGCTGGCCGAGAGGCGCGAGACGGCGGACGTCGAGAGCGCGAGCAGCCGCCCGTCGCGGGCGATCAACGCCACGTAATCGGGCATCCCTTCCACGAGCGCGCGCAGATCGGGCGCGAGAAGGGGGCCGACCAACGGATCGCGCGTGGAGGTCACGGCCTGCCCGGACTCCTCCGCCTGCCGGAGGATGGACAGGACGATGCCGGCCTCCACCGCCGCGCTGCGCCGGACCTCCTCGGCCGCGCCGGCGCGCCGCGCGGCGAAGACGGCCAGCGCGAGCGCGAACATCGTGGCGACGAGCGCGCCCGCGAAGGCGAGCGTGAGCCGGACCCGGATGGTGTTCATCCCGAAGGCGGCGCGCTCCGGCGCGCGCTACTCCCGCACCACGTAGCCCACGCCGCGCACGGTGTGGATGAGCTTCAGGCGGCGGTTCGCGTCGATCTTCTTCCGCAAATGATTGATCACTACGTCCACGATATTCGTGCCGGGGTCGAAGTGGTACCCCCACGCGTACTCGGTGATGAGCGTGCGGCTCATCACGCGCCCCGCGTGCCGAATGAGATATTCGAGCACCGTGAATTCCTTGGGCGTGAGCTCGATCGGCTCGCCGCCGCGGGACACCGTCCGCGTGTTGCGATCGAGCGCGAGATCGGCCAAGGTGAGCACCGGCGCGCTGATCACCTGCGGCCGCCGGCCGAGCGCCTCGACGCGCGCGAGCAGCTCTTCGAAGGCGAACGGTTTGGTCACGTAGTCATCCGCACCGGCGCGCAGCGCTTTCACCTTCGCATCCACCGCGTCCTGCGCCGTCAGCACGAGCACCGGGCGCTCGAAGCCGCGGGCGCGGAGATTGTGCAGCACATCCATCCCCGACCGGCCGGGGAGGCGCATGTCCAGCACGATCAGGTCATAGGAGCCGCTCGCCGCCAGGCGCTCTCCCTCCTCGCC
>JAYUMO010000298.1:0-2285 GCA_043762555.1 Gemmatimonadaceae bacterium
GCGGGGTGCGCTGGGGGCGGATCGCGCGCGGGGTGCGCGCTTGCGTCGCGGGGCAGGGAGCCGCCGGACGCGGACTGCGGCGGGATGTCGGAGGGAGGGTGGGGCAGTTTGACGCACGGCCAAGCTAAGATGCCGCCGAGGAGGGGTCAAGAGTGAGTGACGGGCATGTCACCGACTTTCTGAGCGCCTGGCGCGCGGGGTCGCTCGGCGACCGCGAGATCGTGGAAGGGATCGTCGCGCCGGAACACGCGGCGCCCTCGGAGCCGCTCGCGCGCGCGCTCGCGGCGTGGGACGCGAGCGTCGGCAGCACGCACTACTGGGACGCGCACCAAGGCGCGCGCTGGCTGGTGCTGGTGCGCGAGCGCGTGCCGCCTCGCGACGCGTGGTGGCGGCACGCGCTGCTCTTCGCGCTCACGCTCGTCACCACCACGATCGCCGGTGCGCTGATCGCCGGGCAGCCGCTCGCGTGGGAGCATCTCTCCGGCGCGGCGGTCCGGGCCGGGCTCGCCTTCTCCCTCCCGCTCGCCGCGATCATGCTCGCGCACGAATCCGGGCACTATGTGGCGGCGCGCCGTCTGCGGGTGGACGCGAGCCCGCCCTTCTTCATCCCCTTCCCGGCGAACTGGAACTTGATCGGCACGATGGGCGCGTTCATCCGCATCCGCTCACCGATCTTCGACCGCCGCACGCTCTTCGACATCGGCGTCGCCGGCCCGCTCGCCGGCATGGTGGTCGCGCTCCCCGTGCTCGTCGTCGGACTCGCGCTCAGCCACGTCGCGCCGCTCGCGCCGATGCCCCTCGCGCACCAGTTCATCTTCGTGGACGGGACGCCCTTCTACCTCGGCGACTCGCTGCTCCTGCTCGCGGCGCGCGCGGCGCTCGGTCTCACGGGAGTGGTGCAGCTCCATCCGCTCGCGATGGCGGGATGGGTGGGCGTCCTCGTGGCCGCGCTCAACCTGCTGCCGCTGGCCCAGTTCGATGGCGGGCACATCACCTACGCGATGAGCTCCCGCGGCCAGCGCGTCGGCTCCGTCTACGTCTGGCTCGCCCTGCTCGGCCTCGGCGCGCTCTGGTTCGGCTGGTGGCTCTGGGCGGCGCTCGCGCTCGCGGTGGGGCGCGGACGGTTGGCCCACCCCGCGGTCATGTCGCCGGAGCGGCAGTTGGATCCGCGACGCATGCTCATCGGGTGGTTCACGATCGCGCTATTCGTGATCACGTTCTCGCCGGTTCCCATTGCTGGGTAACTGCCGGCCTCGGCCTCGGCCTCGGTAGGGAGTGGGAACGGCCCACTGGCAGGCTGCCTCAGCGCGAGATCGGATCGGCGGGCAGCAACCACGCGATCAGAAAAACGCTCCCCCAGCTTCCGCAGACGCTCGGCGGCGGCATCACGTGCAGCTTGCGCCACATCCCGTAGCCGGCAGTCTGGATCATTATGTCCGTGGGCGTCGTGGAATCGCTCAGTGTCATGTCACCCACCTTCAATAGGACGATGGAGTCCTTGCCCGTCGGGTCGCCATGCATCGCCTCGAGCCTTCCCGCGGTCGAGATCACGATGGTCGCGCCGGCCGGCGGCCCCTTCCCGGTCAGCGCATCGATCACGCGAACGTAGACCTGCGGCGGCGGTGTGACGGGGAGAGCACAGATCACCGGCTGCTGAGCGTGCAACGCGATGATGGTGGCGGATCCTTGTTCGCGCTGCGGCGCATACCGGAGCGATACCGTGCGATAGCCGATTATTTGAACGGTGAGCGCCGCGTCGCGCGCGTCCACGCTGCGGACGTGGAATCGACCAAGGGAGTCGGTCACAGTGCGGGCCACCGGCCCGCGCCGTACGGGCGTGGCCTCCGGGTCGGCGTCGCTGAGCAGCACGGTGGCCGAGGCAAGACCGCGCCCGGCGCTGTCCTCGATCACAGTTCCGCTGAGAGAGCCGGGCGGCACCGTGTCGCTCGGTTCCGGGGGGATCGTTCGGAAGATGGAGGGTCTGGGAGGCGACCGAGGTGCGCGATGATTCAGGGTGAGCACCGCTGCGTGCCCCACCAGACTGCTGAGGGAGAGATGAGGGAGTGACTCAGGGAGCCACCCGAACGCCATCACTGTGACCGTCACCGCGCTGCCGTTCTCGGCTACCGGAAGATGAAGTGTGAACAAGCCACGCGGATCGGACCTCGTCACGGTCGAATCCGCTCCACCGTCTGGCGTCGTCGTGCGCGCGACGATCCGCGCATCCTTCACCAAGAGGGAACTCGCCGCGTCCACGACCACGCCGGCGAGATCGCCATTGGCGA
>JAYUMO010000299.1:0-1530 GCA_043762555.1 Gemmatimonadaceae bacterium
GTTCTCGAGCCCGAACTTCCGCACCGCATCGTACGCCATGAACTCTTCGCGCAACCCGAGCCCGCTCAGCGGGATCTCGCCGATGCCGCGCCACTTCCGATCGGTCAGCTCGAACACCTGCTCCACGAGCGACCGCGCGGGCACATTGCCGTCGCGGCGCACCGAGCGCACGTACTGGTTCTCCACTCGCGCGTCACCCGCCTCGAGCTGACGCACCGCCATCAACATTCCCTCGAGCAGGTCCAGCGGCTCGAAACCGGTGACGACGATCGGCACGTGGTAGGTGGCCGCGATCGGCTCGTATTCCGTGAACCCCATCACCGTGCAGACGTGGCCGGCGGCGAGGAAGGCTTGCACGCGGTTGTCCGGCGCGCCGAGAATCGCCAGCATCGCCGGCGGCACCGTCACGTGGGACACGAGCACGGAGAAATTCGTGACGCCGAGCTCACGCGCCCGCCAGACCGCCATCGCGTTCGCCGGCGCCGTCGTCTCGAAGCCGACCGCGAAGAAGACGATCTCGCGGTCGGGATTCTTCTGCGCCAGCTCCAACGCGTCCAGCGGCGAATAGACGATCCGCACGTTGCCGCCTCGCGCGCGCACCTGGAACAGATCACATTCGCTCCCCGGCACGCGCAGCATGTCGCCGAAGCTCGTGAGCGTCACCCCCGGCGTCGCCGCCAATTTCAGCGCCCGGTCGATCTGCTCCAGCGGCGTGACGCACACCGGACAGCCGGGCCCGTGCACCATTTCCACCGCGCCCTCGGTGAGCTCGTCCAGCCCTTGCTTCACGATCGTGTGCGTCTGCCCGCCGCAGACCTCCATCATCACCCAGGAGCGCGTGGCGGTGCGCCGGATCTCCTTCGCCAGCGCCCGCGCAATGTGGGCGTCGCGGTACTCGCTGAGATATCTCATGACCGCGCCTCCGCCGGGAGCACCCCCGGCGGGATCGCGTCCTTCATCCAGTCCAGCTCCTCGAGCTGGCTCATCTCCCGCAGCGCCTCGAAGGTGCGCTCCGCCTCCGTCTCGTCCACCTTCGAGATGGCGAAGCCGACGTGCACGATCACATAGTCGCCGATCTCCACTTCGTTCTGCACGTACGCGAGACAGACATCGCGCCGCACGCCGCCGAAGTCCACCGTGCCCATGGCGAGCTCGCCATCACGATGAAGTTCGATGATCCGACCTGGGATGCCGAGGCACATGGGGGCTATCCTCGTTCAGTGGGACGCCATCGCGAGCCGGCCGGCGGCCACCGCCGCCTGCCCGTAGCTGATGCTGCCGTCGTTCGCGGGGAGCGCGCGCGGCACGAGCACAACGAAATTCATCCGCGCCAACCGCTCGCTGAGCGACGCGAGCAGCCGGGCGTTCTGGAAGACGCCGCCGCCGAGCGCCACGGTCGACAGTCCGGCGGCGTCGGCCGCGAAACGCGCGACCGATGCCGTGGCCGCCGCGATGCTCTCATGGAGCGTGGCCGCGAGCTCGCCGGGGTCCCCGCCGTCGAGCGCGCGGCGCCCGAGCTCGGCCAGCAGC
>JAYUMO010000300.1:0-14959 GCA_043762555.1 Gemmatimonadaceae bacterium
CCATTTGAATTGGCTCCCCAGCAGTACGCTTCGCCCTTGCCGGTGAGCCCGCAGCTGTGATCGCGCCCGCTGACGACACTCACGAATGGGGACGCCGGCGCGGGCGACAAGGGGATCGGCTTGACGCTAGAGACGCCCCCATTGCCGCCCAGCTGACCGGAAGCGTCATCGCCCCAGCAGTACGTGTCGCCGCTCGTGCGCTCGATGCCGCAGCTGTGGCTGAACCCGGAACTGATCGCCGAAAAGCTCATTCCACGCCCGACTGCGGTCGGGGAGCCTCGTGTCGTCGAGTCGAGGTCGCCGAGCTGGCCGGACGAATTATCTCCCCAGCAGTAGCCCCGCCCGGAACCGAGATCGATCCCGCAGGCGTGGTTGAAACCCGCCGAGACGACGTCGAATTGGTGCCCCCCGATCATTGCCACCGGAGCCAATTCGAGCTGCCTCACACCATCGCCCAACTGGCCGAACGCGTCATTCCCCCAGCAATACGCCCGGCCGCCGGAGCGGAGCGCGCAGCCGCCGCTCCCCGTCGAGATCTGCGCGAATTCGTGGGGCGGGATCACCACCGGATTCGGATCGATCGGGAGCGCCACACTGACGTACACGATGAACGTGAAATCACCGCCGCCGTGCTCGTCAAAGATCCACGGCTGCCACGCGGTCGTGCCGTTCGCCGGCACGAGTTGCGGATACTGGAAAAAGCTCTGACCGCTCGCCGTGCCCATGATGCAACAGCTCGCGTTGTTGAGCGTGACCGGAATCGCGGGCTCGACGTCGAAGAACACCTCGACGCCCGTACCGTCGTAGTTGGTCCCGTCCGTCGTCCCCATCGTCTCCGCGGTCAAGTTCTGCACGCTGGCGTCGAATCGGAATTGACCGCCCCCCGCGCCGTCGTAGAAGAGATTCTGAGCGTCGAGAAAGACGTACACTTTCTGTCCGCCAAGGAGCGCCCTGCTCAAGCCGGGCGTTTGGAGGCTGGCGGCGCTCCGGCGCGCGCTTTGGATCGCCGCCGCGCGCGAGGACGCGACTCCAGCGGCGCCGGACACGCAGCGCACCGTCTTGTTCGCGGGGCTCGCGCTGCAGCGGATCGCCTCCGCCAGGAACACCGGCGGCTTCTTGGGCGCGAGGGGTTGCTCGTGGCAACTCGTCGTGAGGATCGCGATCGCGGCGCACCACGCCACCGACCGGATCGTGAACGCCGAGCGGCACATCGGTCTTGCCATTGCGAAGCAACCTTGGGCGGCCCTAGAACTAGTTCGTCGCCGCGCTGCGCAGCAGCGGAAGGTCAGCAGCTGTGCAGCGCGCCGGCGAGGGCCACCGATAGCAAGACTGTGATGCGCTCCGTCGAAGACAACGATTTGTTTTTTTTCATAATTAGGCGCCGCTAAGAATGCACCATCGCGGAATGATTAGGTCGCACTTATGTGCCGCTGATAATGACCGGTGGGTCATTAATGATGCCTCTCGACCGGGCGAGTCGTGACCCGATCCCGAGCGGAGCCATCCGCCCCGATCCGCTCCCTTTCGCGTTCATCCGCGGCGCAGCGCCCCTCCCCTCCCCCGCGCCGAACTAGATTCCCCGCCCCTCCGCAGTAACTTGCACGTCGCCATGAGCCCCACACCCGCGGCCGGCACACCTGCCCCCGCCGCTCCCCTCCCCACGACCGCCGCGTTCCCCATCGCCTTCGACCGCCACCGCGTCGAAGCGAAGCCCACCGGCCGCCGGCTCGCCATCCTCTCCCTCACCGCCCTCGGTGTCGTCTACGGCGACATCGGCACGAGTCCGCTCTACGCGCTCAAGGAATGCTTCGGCCCGGCGCTCGGCCTCGCGCCCACCACCGAGAACGTGTACGGCGTGCTCTCGCTCATCGTCTGGTCGCTCACCCTTGTCGTGAGCTTCAAGTACATCCTCTACATCATGCGCGCGGACAACGACGGCGAGGGCGGCATCCTCGCGCTGCTCGCGCTCATCCACCGCCGCATGACCAATGGGAAAGCGCGCGGCTACGCCGTGCTCACCACCCTCGGGCTCTTCGGCGCCGCGCTCCTCTACGGCGACGGCGTGATCACCCCGGCGATCAGCGTGCTCGGCGCCACCGAGGGATTGGAGGTCGCGAGCCCGCTCCTCACGCGCTTCGTCGTGCCGCTGAGCCTCGTCATCCTTGCGCTGCTCTTCTCCGCGCAGCGCTTCGGCACCGATCGGATCGGCAAGGTCTTCGGTCCGGTGATGCTCCTCTGGTTCTCCGCGATCGGCACGCTCGGCATCGCCGAGATCGCGCAGCGCCCCGGCATCCTGCGGGCGCTCTATCCCTGGTACGCCGCGCGCTTCTTCCTGCAGAACGGCTGGCTCGGCTTCTTCGCGCTCGGCGCGGTGGTGCTCGTCGTCACCGGCGCGGAGGCGCTCTACGCCGACATGGGACACTTCGGCCGCCGCCCCATCCGCTCGGCCTGGTTCGTGGTTGCCTTCCCGGCGCTCCTGCTCAACTACTTCGGCCAGGGCGCGCTCCTGCTGCGCGACGCGAGCGCGGCCGTGAATCCCTTCTATCGGCTCGTCCCGCCCCCATTGGTCTTTCCCATGGTAGCGCTCGCGACGCTCGCCGCGATCATCGCGTCGCAGGCCCTCATCTCGGGTGCCTTCTCCCTCACGCAGCAGGCGATCCAGCTCGGCTATTCGCCGCGGCTCAAGGTGACGCACACCTCCAAGCTCGAGGCGGGACAGATCTACATCGGCGAAGTGAACAGCGCGCTCGCCGTGGGCTGTCTCGCGCTGGTACTCGGCTTCGGCTCGTCCAGTCATCTCGCCGCCGCCTACGGCATCGCCGTCACCGGGACGATGGCGATCACCACCGTGCTCTTCTCGGTGATCGCGCGGCAGCAATTGGGTTGGCCGCGTTGGCGCGCCTACTCATTCCTCGCCTTCTTCCTCGCCATCGATCTGAGCTTCCTCTTCGCCAACGTCCAGAAGATCGGATCCGGCGGCTGGTTCCCGCTCGTCGTCGCCGCCGGCGTCTATCTGCTGCTCACCACGTGGAAGCGCGGGCGCGGCGAGGTGCAGCGCATCCTGCGCGAGGCGAGCATGCCGATCGCCGATTTCCTCGCCAGCATCCAGCTCGGGAAGCCGACGCGCGTGCGAGGCACCGCCGTCTTCATGACGTCGGACACCAGCGGCGCGCCGGTGGTGCTCCTCCACCACCTCAAGCACAACAAGGTGCTGCACGATCAGGTGATCTTGCTCTCCGTGCTCACCGCCGGGATGCCGGAAGTGTCGGCGCCGGAGCGCGTCACGATCACCGCGCTCGGTGACGGCTTCTATCGCGTGGTCGCCCGCTACGGCTTCATGCAGACCCCGAACGTGCGCGAGGTGATGGGGCTCTGCGAGCCCGCCGGGATCAAGCTGCGCCCCGGCGACACGAGCTACTTCCTCGGGCGCGAGCAGCTCATCCCCACCGGCGTCGCGCGGATGCCGCTCTGGCGCAAGAAGGTGTTCGTCATCATGTCGCGGAACGCCCGCGCGGCCACGGAGTTCTTCGGCCTGCCGCCGAACCGCGTGGTGGAGCTCGGCGCGCAGATCGAGTTCTGATGCGGCGCACGCTTTTCGCGTTCGCGCTCGGCACGACGTGCGCCGCGGCCACGAGCACCGCGTCGGCACTCGCGCAGGAGCCGGACCCGCATGCCGCGCAGCCCGAGCGACCCACCGTCGCGACGCACGCATTCACCGTCGCCCCCGGCTACGCGGAGCTGGAGTTCGGGGTGGAACTCGATCGCTTCGGCGCGGGCAACGCCCTCTCCACACCCACCACGTTCAAGGCGGGGCTCGCGCACCGCGTCCAGGTGGAGGCGACGGTGGCCTGGCTCAGCACTTCGGATTCCCTCTCCTTCGCCGGCGTGAGCGATCTCGTGATCGTGCTCAAGTGGCGGCTCGCCGACTCGCTGCCGGTGCTCGGCGCCTTCGCCATCCAACCCGCGGTGCGCCTGCCCACCGGCACGCCGCCGCTCGGCGCGAACGCGGTGGTCGGTTCGCTGCTGTTCATCTCGAGCCAACACTTCGGCCCGGTGGAGCTCGACGTCAATTTCGGCCTGTTCACCCGCCTCACGGACGGCGGCGACCTCCCGACCACGGCCACACTCTGGACCGTCTCCGCGGGCGGGCCGGCGAGCGGCGCGTTCGGGTGGGTCCTCGAGCTGTACGGCTACCCGGGTACGGGCGGCGTCTCGGGCGGTGCGCCGATCATCTCGCTGCTCATCGGACCCACCTTCGCTGTGCGCGAGTGGTTCGTGCTCGACGTGGGCGCGATCGTGCCGCTGGCCGGACCGCAGCCCCACGCGCTGTACACGGGGCTCACGTGGAACGTCGGTCGCCTCTAGGACGCGCGCGTCACTGCGCCTTCACCGTGAGCGTGACCTTCTTCCCCTTGCGCAGCGCGACGAAGGTGTTGTCCTCATCGGTGTTCAGCGACAGATAACTGTTGCCGTCCCGCACCACCGCGCGGCCGTTGTGCGTGAGCACGACGTCGCCCGCCTTGAGCGGCGTCCATTTGCTCGACGCCTCGAGCACCAGCAGCCCATTCTCGCTCCCCGAGCCGAAATAGGACGCCAACTCCGGCGTCACGCTCGTGAGCCGCAGGCCGGGGAAGGAGAAGTCGCCTTCCCCGCCCCACGCCATCGGCGTCCGCGAGAAGGTGAAGCTCGCCGACCGCAGGGCGGTGCTCGCCTTTCGCATCGCCCGCTCCACCGTCTCGGAGGCGGTGCACGTCACGTTCGAATCACCCGAGGTCACGCAGGTCACGCCGTCCCCCTGGCCGTCGGACAGCCCGTCCATCTTCCAATCCATCGGCCCCATCGGCGCCATCGGCGCCATCGGCGCCATCGGAGGCATCGGAGGCATCGGCGCCATCGGCGCCATTGGCGGCATTGGCGGCATTGGCGGCATCGCCCAACCCTCCGCCATCCCCATCGCGCCATCGGCGAAGTGGCGCATCATCATGCCATGCTCGCCGAACACCACCGACGCCTTCGCGGTGGTGACCTTCACCGTCTTGTAGCTCCCGTTGCTGTAGACCTTCAGCTCCACCACGTCGCCGGCCTTCAGCGCGCCGAGCACGCGGGTGAAGCGCTCCTGTTTCGCCCACACGAGCATCCCGTCCTCGGCGTCCGGCGCCGGCACGCGGACATCCACGCCGTTGATCGCGGCGATCCGGTTCCCTTCCTCGATCCCCGCCTTGTCCGCCGGACCGTTCGGGGTGACGCTCTCCACGAAAAGGCCGAGCGTGTCGCGCTTGCTGCCGCCGCCGAAGCCGATCCCCACCGCCGCCCGGTCGCTCGAGCGCTTGCGACTCCCCCTGAGTTCATCGCGCGCCACAGTTTTCACCTTCAACCTCTTCGTGCTGCCGCCCGCGATCACCGTGAGCGTCACCTCGTCGCCGGCCTTCACCTTCCCCAGCTCGCGCACGAGCCGGTGCGTCATCACCCCGCTCATCTCCGGCTCGCCGGCGTCGGCGGGCGACACCCTGAGCGACGTGCCGTTCACCGCGGCGATCCGGTCGCCCTCCACGATCCCCGACTTGTCCGCGGGGCCGTTGGGCACCACCCCCGTCACGAGCACGCCGAGGGTGTCGCGCTTGCTCCCCGACGATCCGGTATTGATGCCGATCGCCGGGCCGTCGCTGTCGTCATAGCGGTAGGCGTAGCGATGGCGGGCGGCGGGCGCCGCTTCCGGGGTGGGCGTGGGATCCTGCGCCTGCGCCAGAGCGCCGAATGTCAACGCGAACGTGCTGAGCACGAGCGGGAACGACCGCATAGGAACCTCGCGTGCGTGAGTGTTTCTGGTGTGATCCTGCCTTGCCGTGGATGGGTCACCCAGCGCGTCACAAGGGTTGCCGTTGCCGAGCGCCGAGCCCCGCCGTCCGCCCTGCCGAGGCCGAGACCGAGGCCGAGGCCGAGACCGGCTGTTCCCGCATCGCCCGCCCGGTGTGATATTCCGCGTATGCCCGAGCCCCACGCCGCCGCCCCGCGCGCGCCCGACCTGCATCTCTTCGCGCACCACTGGCAGGACGAGGCCGATGCCGCGTACCTCTATCGCGTCCTCAGCGACGCCGAGAGCGACACCAAGAAGAAGGACCTCTACCTCCGCCTCGCGAACGTCGAGGAGCGGCACGTCACCATCTGGGGCGACCTGCTCACGCGCGGCGGAAAGCCCCCCCGCCCCTTCCGCCCCAGCAGCCGAGCGCGCCTGCTCGCGATGCTCGGAGGCACCATCGGCCCGAAGTTCCTCCTGCCGATGCTGCTCGCCGAGGAGGGGCGCGAGGTGAAGGGCTACCTCGCGATGCACCGCGAGACGCCCACCGGCGTCGAGGGGAAGACGGAAGCGCTCACGCTCGCTCGCGAGAGCGCGGAGCACGCGAGCACCCTCGGGACGATCGCCGGGGTGGTGGGCGAGCCCTGGCACCGCGCCGAGAGCGGCGGCTTCCTGCGCAACGTGGTGTACGGCTTCAATGATGGGCTGACGGCGAACTTCGGCCTCGTCGCCGGCATGATCGGCGCGACAGCGGCCGCACAGCACCAGACCGTGCTCCTCGCGGGGATCGCTGGCATCATCGCCGATGCGCTCTCGATGGGCTCCAGCGGGTACCTCGCGGCCAAGAGCGAGCGCGAGGTGTACGAGCACGAGATCGCGATGGAGCGCGCGGAAGTGGAGCTGATGCCCGAGGTGGAGCGCGACGAGCTCGCGCTCATCTACGAGACGAAGGGGATGGACCGCACCTCGGCGTACCGGCTCGCCACCGAAGTGATGGGCGACCCCAAGCGGATGCTCGACGAGCAGGTGCAAGAAGAGCTCAAGATCGGCCCGCAGGGGCTCTCGCCGCTGCGCGAAGGGTGGGTGACCGGACTCGCGACGGCGGTGGGGGCGTTCATCCCGGTCTTCCCCTTCCTGTTCATGAGCGGCCTTCCGGCGATGATCACGTCGTTCACGGTGGCGATGCTCTCGCACTTCCTCGTGGGCGGTGCGCGCTCGGTGTTCACGGGTCGCGGGGTCTTCCGCTCGGGCTTCGACATGTTCGTCGTCGGCCTCGGCGTCGCGGTGATCGGCTACTACGCCGGAGAGTGGGTCGCGCACATGCTATAGCGCGCGGGTTCCGCTCGGTGCGGCCACGCCGCATATTGGCGCGACCTCAAAAAAGCAGACCCGATGCGACTCGCCGCGACGATTTTCTTCTCCGTCTCCCTGACCGCGGCGCCCACCGCGGCCCAGTTTACGCTCATCACCGGCGCCCGTGTGCTCGACGGCACCGGTGCCCCCGCTGTGGCGGTGAGCGTTCGCATCACCGGCGACCGGATCACCGAGGTCGGCGCGCTCCAGCCGCGCCCCGGCGAGCACGTGGTCAAGGCGGACGGCTGGGTCTTGGCCCCCGGCTTCATCGACACGCACAGCCATGCCGACGACCAGATCTTCGAGCATCGTGATGCCCTCGCCGACGTGAGCCAGGGGATCACGACGGTCATCGTCGGCCAGGACGGCGGCTCGATCTACCCGCTCGCCGATTTCTTCGCGAAGCTCACGAGCACGCCGGCGGCGGTGAACGTCGCCAGCTACGTGGGACACGGCACGCTGCGCGACCTGGCGATGGGCGCCGATTTCCGGCGCCATGCGACGCCGGCCGAGATCGAGAAGATGCGCGCCAATCTCGAGAGCGAGATGCGCGCCGGCGCGCTCGGTCTCTCGAGCGGGCTCGAGTACGATCCCGGCATCTATTCCGACAGCACCGAACTCTTCGCCCTCACGGCGCCGCTCAAGGCGCTCGGCGGCCGCTACATCAGCCATGTCCGCAGCGAAGACCGCTACTTCTGGGCGGCGATCGGCGAGATCATCGCGATCGGGCGGCGCGCGTCGATCCCCGTCCAGATCTCGCACACCAAGCTCGCCATGAAGGCGAGCTGGGGACTGCACGACTCGCTCCTCCACGTGCTCGACCGCGCGCGCGCGGCCCACGTGGACCTCACCGCCGACGTCTATCCCTACACGTACTGGCAGTCGGGGCTCACCGTGCTCTTCCCCGGGCGCGATTTCGAGAGCCGGGCTTCGGCGGCCTTCGCGCTGAGCCAGGTCTCCCCCGCCGACGGGCTGCTGCTCACGCGCTACAGCCCCGAACCCAGCTACGATGGCAAGACGCTCGCGCAGATCGCCGTGCTGCGCCACCAGGACGATACGACCGCATTGATCGAGCTCATCCGCGCCGCCGAGTCGGCGCGCGCGCGCGTGGCCGACTCCGGGGAGGCGACGGTGATCGGCACCAGCATGATCGAGCCGGATGTCGAGGCGATCATCCGCTGGCCCTGGTCGGACTTCTGCACCGACGGCGAGCTCGACGGCAAACATCCCCGCGGTTACGGCGCCTTCACCCGCGTGCTCGGCGTGTACGTGCGCGAGCGCCACGTGATCACGCTCGAGGATGCGATCCGCAAGATGACCTCGCTCGCGGCGGCGAATATGGGCATCCCGGACCGCGGGCGTATCGCGCCGGGGATGTTCGCCGACCTCGTGCTCTTCGATCCGCTCACCGTCGCCGATCGCTCGACGCTGGCGGAGCCGCACGCGCTGAGCGCGGGGATCCGCGCGGTGTGGGTAAACGGCGCGCTGGTGTATGAGGGCGGGAAGGCGACGGGGGGGACGCCGGGGCGGGTGGTGCGAAGGCGCTAACGGCCGGTCTCGGCCTCGGCATCGGTACTACACAACCACGTTCAGGAGCCGGCCGGGGACGAATACCACTTTCTTCGGCGGGCCGGTCACGAACTTCGCGATCGTGGGGTCGGCGAGGGCGGCGGCGAGGGCATCCGGCTGGGTGACGGCCTGTGGTACGCGCAGCGTGCCCCGGAGCTTGCCGTTGACCTGCACGGCCAGTTCCACCTCCTCCTCGGCGGCGAGCGCTTCATCGAAGGCGGGCCAGGTGGCGTCGAAGACGGTCGTCGAACGGCCCAGATGCTCCCAGAGCTCCTCGGCGAGGTGCGGGGCGAAGGGGGCGACGAGCGGCACCAGCGGCTCCACCTCGGCGCGGTGGGGGGTGCGCTCGGACGCGCGGAGGGTGTTCATGTACTCCATCATCGCGGCGACGGCGGTGTTGTAGCTGAGCTTCGTGAGGTCGTCGCCCACCTTCCGGATCGTCTGGTGGAGCTTGCGCATCACGGATGCATCGGGCGCGCCGCTCTCCGAGCGCGCCTCCACCGACGCCCAGAGGCGGTCGAGGAAGCGCCGCACGCCGGAGATCCCCTGATCGCGGAAATCGCCTCCTTCCTCGAATGGGCCGAGGAACATGAGATAGGTGCGGAACGCGTCCGCCCCCCAGCGCTCGATGTATTCGTCGGGGTTCACCACGTTGCCCTTCGTCTTCGACATCTTGGCGCCGTCCTTGATGATCAGCCCGTGCGCGCGGAAGCGTGCGTAGGGTTCCTCGAACGGCAGATGGCCGGCGTCGTGCAGCACCATCGTGATGAAGCGCGAGTACAGGAGGTGCAGCACCGCGTGCTCGTTGCCGCCGATGTACGAACTCACCGGCAGCCAGCGGCGCATCCGCTCGGCGGTGAACGGCCGGTCATCGTACTCGGTGCATGGATAGCGCAGGAAATACCAGGCGCTGTCGAGGAAGGTGTCGGACACATCCGTTTCGCGGCGCCCCATCTTCCCGCACTCGGGGCACGGCGCGCGGTACCACTCCTCGTGGCGCGCGAGCGGTGACACGCCGCTGTCGTCGGGGCGGAAATCGTCGATGTGCGGGAGCAGCACCGGCAGATCCTTCTCCGGCACCCCCACCGGGCCGCACTCGTCGCAATAGATGACGGGGATCGGCGGCCCCCAATAGCGCTGCCGCGAGATGCACCAGTCGTGCAGGCGGTAGTTCACCACCGACTGCCCCGCGCCCCGCTCGGCGAGCCACGAGGTGATCCGCTTCGTCCCGTCCGCCGTGTCGAGCCCATCGAACTGCGCCGAATTCACCAGGCGCCCCTCGCCGGTGTACGCCTCGGTGAGCGGCGAGCGCGCATCGTCCCCCGCGGCCGCCACCACGCGCAGGATCGGCAGCTTGAACTCCTTGGCGAACGCGAAGTCGCGCACATCGTGCCCGGGCACCGCCATGATCGCGCCGGTGCCGTAATCCATCAGCACGTAGTCCGCCGTCCACACCGGGATCTTCGCGCCGGTGGCCGGATTCACCGCGAACGCTCCGGTGAAGGCCCCCGTCTTCTCCTTGTTCGTCTTGCGCGCGATGAGATCCTGCTTCGCGCTCCGGTCACGGTAGGCGTCCACCTGCGCGCGACGCGCCGGTGCCGTGAGCGCGCCGACGAGCGGATGCTCGGGCGCGAGCACGAGATACGTGGCGCCGAAGATCGTGTCGGGGCGCGTGGTGAAGACCTCGATCGCCTCGCCGCTCGCGGTCGCGAAGCGCAGCGACACTCCCTCGGAGCGGCCGATCCAGTTCCGCTGCGCGGTGCGTGTCGTCTCCGACCAATCGATGTGGTCCAGATTCGCCAGCAGCCGTGGTGCGTAGTCGGTGATCTGGAAGAACCACTGGGCCAGCCGGCGCTGCTCCACTTTCGTGCCGCACCGCTCGCAGAGTCCGTTCACCACCTGCTCGTTCGCGAGCACGGTCTTGTCGACGGGGCACCAGTTCACCGGCGCTTCCTTCTTGTACGCGAGCCCGCGGCGCATCAGCTGCAGGAAGATCCACTGCGTCCACTTGTAGTAGCGCGGATCGGTGGTCGACAGCTCGCGCGTCCAGTCCACCATCAGGCCGATCCGCCGCAGCTGGCGCCGGAAGTTCGCGATGTTGCGCGGGATCAGCTCACCGGGATGCGTTCCCGTCTTCAGCGCGTGATTTTCGGAGTGGATGCCGAACGCGTCGAAGCCGATCGGCTCGAACACGCTGTGCCCCCGAAGGCGCTGGAATCGTCCATGGATGTCATTCCCCGTGAACGCGAAGACGTTGCCCACGTGCAGCCCCTCCGCGCTCGGATAGGGGAACATCATCAGCTGGTAGAACGGGCGCGGGGCCGCGTCGAGGTCGGGTGTGTTGGTTCGGGCGGACTCCCAGCGCGCCTGCCACTTGCGCTCGACGGCGGTCGGGTCGTACGCGATCACGCCCGCTGGGCTCTGATCGGCCGCGGAGATGTTTTTGTTCTTGTTCTTGTCCTTATTCGTGTTCTTGCTCATGGTGGGCCGTGAAATCTAGCCGCACGACCAAGCCCCACAAGCGCGCACCGATCCAGCGCGGCATCCAGCGACGCATCGCCGCGATGCTCGGCGTCGTCTCGCTCGCCGTCGTGGGTTCGCTCGCCTGGGCCCTCATGCGCTGGGTGGACACCCTGCTCGCCGGTCACCCGATCGACGAGTGGGACGCGGCTCACGAGATCATCCTGCTCGCCGCCGCGGCGATGCTCGGGCTCATCCAGCTGCTCCTGCTCATCGTCAGCCGCTACGTGCATCGACGGGTGACGCGCCCCGCCGTCGCGCTCGCGCAGGCCGCCGAGCGCGTCGCGGCGGGGGACCTCACGATCCTGCAGAATCCGACCACGGCCGACGACGAGATGGGCCGGTTGTCGCGCGCCGCCGAGGCGATGGTGCTCGAGCTGCGACGGCTCGTGACCGCGATCCGCGAGTCGGCCGCCGAGACCGCCGCGATGTCCTCGCAGATCACGGCGGGCACGGAGCAGATGTCCACCGCCGCCTCGGAGATGGCGCACACCTCGGGCGATCTCAGCCACCAAGCGTCCGAGATGGCGCGCTCGATCGCCGAGTCGGCGGTCGACGCCGCCGTGCTCATGCGGAATTCGACGCAGCTCATCGCCGGCGCGCACGACGGGGTGGAGCGGAACAGCAAGCTGCGCGCCCTCGCCGCGGCGAACCGCGAGCGGTTGGACGCGAGCTCGGCGGCCCTCGACGCTCTGAGCGCCGATGCCGAGCGATCCGTCGAGAGCGCGGAGGCGCTCGCCGCGGCGTCGCAGGAGATCGGCGCCTTCGTGACGCTCGTGCGCAAGATCGCGCGACAGTCCAAGCTCCTCGCGCTGAACGCGAGCATGGAGGCCGCCCGCGCCGGCGTGCCGGGGGAGGGCTTCGCCGTGGTGGCGGCGGAGATCCGGAAGCTCTCCTCGAATTCCGCCGCGGCCGCCGAACGCACCGAGGCGATCGTCCAGGACGTCCTCGCGCGCGTCGAGCACGCGCGCGGCGCGAGCCAGCGCACCCGCTCGACGCTCGGAGCCGTGCAGCAGAGCACCACGGGTGCGCTCGAGAGCTTCGCCCAGGTGGAGCGCGCCGTGCGCGACACCGAGGGGTGGGCCAAGGAGATCGAGGACACCGCGAGCGAGAGCACGCAGCTCATCGTCCACGCGACGATCCGGCTCGACTACCTCGCCAAGGGCACCGAGAACTTCGCCGCCTCGATGCAGCAGGTGGCCGCCGCGAGCCAACAGCAGAGCGCGAGCACGCAGGAGATCACCGCCTCCGCCAGCGCGCTCGCCGAGGCCTCGCGCCAGTTGCTGACGCTCGTTTCGAGCTTCCAGCTCGACGATGGCGGCGAGCGCGCGGCACCGGCGCCGACGCCGACGGTGGAGATGCCGGTGGGCGGGCCGACCGTGGAATTGCCCATCGCGCCGCCGCTCCTCGCCGGCAGCTGATCGGCCGTGGCCGCTTCGTCCACGATCATCTGGCATGTCGTGCCCAATGAACATGTCCGGGCGGTGCGCACGCTGCAGGGCTACCACGCGAAACAGGAGTCTCGGCTCGCGCGTGAGCTCCGCGCCGTCGCGCTGGCGCTCCTCGTGCTGGCGGGCGCGGCGGTCGTCGGCTGGCGGTGGTGGGTGATGGGGGCGCCGCCGGTCGTGCTCTCCGCCGCGCTGGGGATCCCAACCGCCATCGGCGCCGCGTACCTGGCCACGCGCTCGCTGGCCGTGAAGCGCGCGGCGCGGCGCCAACTGCGCGACAATCCGCTCACCATGCAGGAGCGGCGCTACACCTTCGACGCGCGGGGCATCAAGATCGGCGGCGAGACCTTCGAGGACACGTTCGCGTGGCACGAGGTGCGGCAGATCGCGGAGACGCCGGAGTTCTTTCTCATCTTCACCCAACGCTCGGCGTACTATCTCCCCAAGCGCGCGGTCACCTGGCCCGAGACGCTGCCGGGGCTCCGCGAGGTGTTCGTCGAGGGGGCGGGGGAGCGGGCGAAGGTGCGATAGCCCCGCTCCGGATCATCCGCCGGCGCTCCGCGTCACCCGCTGCGCCTCGATGAGCGCCTCGTCCATGGTGGCCAGCAGTCGCTCCGTGCCGCGCACCGTGTGGTCCCCCATGTGCCCGATCCGCACCGTGTCCGCCGCGAGCGCGCCGTAGCCGTCGCCGATCACGAAGCCGCGCAGCCGCAGCCGCTCGAGCAGGTCCGCCGGATCCCCGCCGTACCGCAAGCACGTCACCGTCGGCGCGCGCGCCCGTCCCGCCGCGAGGATCGACAGCGGCAGGTGGCGCGACTGCGCCGACTCCACCCAGCGCACCACGGCGTCGCGCAGGCCCAGGTGCCGCTCGAAGCGCGCGTCGAGGCCCTCGCGCCCGATCGCATCCAGCTGCGCGTCGAGCGCGTACAGCACCGAGAGGGCCGGCGTGCCGAGTGTCTCCCCGCGCTGCCAGAACTCGTCGTAGCGCGCGAGGTCCAGGTACATCCCGCGGTCCGAGAGCGACGCCGCGCGCTCCATCGCCCGCTCGGAGCAGGCGGCGAAGGCGAGACCCGGCGGCACCGCGAGCGCCTTCTGCGACGCCGCGATCACGACGTCCGCCCCCCATTGGTCCATCAGCACCGGCAGGCCGCCCACGCTCGACACCGCGTCCACGAGCAACAGCGTGTCGGAGCGTCGCCGCGTGAGCGCGGCGAGCGCTGCGATGTCGGCGAGCACACCGGTGGAGGTCTCGACGTGCACCGCGGTCACCGCGTCGTACGAGCCGTGCTCGAGCGCCTGCGCGAGTTGCGGCGCGGCGATCGTCTCGCCGGGCGCGACGACGATGCGCGTCACCTCGCGCCCGCAGAGCTCGGCGATGCGCGCGAAGCGCTCGCCGAACGCTCCCGACACCAGCGCGAGCACCGTGCGCCGCGTGGCGCAACGCACCGCCGCCTCCATCATGCCGGTGGCCGCGCAGGTGGCCACGTACACCGGACGCGCGGTCCCGAAGAGCGGCTGGAGCCGCGGATGCACGCGCGCGAGCAACTCGCGCAGCGCCGGCCCGCGGTGCGGGACCATGCGCCGCCCCAGCGCGGCCAGGATCTCCGGCCGCACTTCGGTGGGACCGGGAAAGAAGAACCGCCCCGCTACACCACCCGGCCGCACACCACGTCCTCGGTCGTCACCACCCGCACCTCCTGCCGCTCCCATCGCGCCACCAGCGCGGCCGTGCGCTCGGCGTGGATGGCGCGCGTCGCGTCGAGCACCAGATGGATCTGCGGCACACCGCGCTCGATGAAGCCGTCGATCGCGTACTTGTCGCAGACGTCCAGCGCCACGCCGTACACCACGATCTCCGTCGGATCCCACGCTTCGAGCAACGTGCTCGTGTTGGGATTCGTGAACACGTCGAACCAGTACTTCCGGATCAGCACGTCCCCGCGGTGGCTCCACAGCTGCTGCGCGAAGGTCTCGTGCGGCAGCGGCTCGGGCTCGACGATGAGCGGCGCGACGAGCGCCGTCTCCGGGATCTTCTCCGCGCCGGGGGTGCCGCGCATGCAGTGGTCGGGGAAGGTCTCCAGGAAATCCGGCGACGTCGAGAGCTCCTTGTGCCCCGGCACATGATCGTCCGACGACGCGACGATGCGGATATCCCGCTCGTGCGCGTACGCGGTGAGCCGCTTCAGCTGCGGCTTGATCTCCTCCGCGCCGGGCACGTAGAGCTTGCCGTTCGCATCCATGAAATCGCGCTGGGTGTCGACGTCCCAGAAGATCA
>JAYUMO010000301.1:0-7238 GCA_043762555.1 Gemmatimonadaceae bacterium
CACACCCTTCGCGCCGAACGCCTGCCGCATCCAGCGGGCGAGACTGAACCGGTCCTCGTGCCGCACGATCAGCCCGCCGCGAAAGAGAAAGGTCGCGTCGATCCGATTGAGCACGTGTCGCCCGGTGGCGCTGTACGTGTAGGTCGCGTCCCAATGCGCTCGCCCGTGCTCGGCGTCGGCGTCGATGCCCGACGTCTCGATCGCGAGATCCTTGCCGCGTTCGCAGAGCATGCGCCACATCGCGCACGCCCCCTCACGATCGAGCCGCGGGAAAACGGGATCGGAGAAGGTCGCGTCCGCGTGGTAGCAGGCGGCCATCGCGCCGGCGTCGCGGCGCGCGAAGGCGGCGTAGAAGCGCACGATCAGACCGGCGTTGGGGTGCACGGGGTGACGCTAGCCCCACGACGGCATTCGCGCCAGCGGGATGGCGAGATTCTGAAATGCCGCTCGCACCCTGCCATATTACATGCCGTGACCCTCCTCTCGATCTCCAACCTCGGCGTCGATTTCGGCGCGACGACGATCCTGCGCGACGTGACCGTCACCGTCGCCCAAGGGGAACGGTGGGGGATCGTCGGCCGCAACGGCGCCGGGAAGACGACGGTGTTCCGCGTCATCACCGGCGACGTCGAGCCGACCGTCGGCGCGGTGGCACGCCGCCCCGGGCTGCGCGTCGCGCTGCTCGACCAGGACCGCGCGCTCGGCGACGCCGAGACCGTGTGGGAGGCCGCCGCCGTCGCATATCGCGACGTGATCGAGCTGGAGCGCTCACTCGCCGCGCAGGGCGCGCGCATGGCGGAGCTCGGCGACCGCTTGAGCGCGGCGGATCTCGAGCGCTACGGCCACGATCAGGAGCGCTTCGCCCACGCCGGCGGCTACGACTACCACGCCAAGGTGGACGCCGTGCTGCACGGGCTCGGCTTCGACCCGGTGGCCGCGCTCACGCGACCACTCACGAGCCTGAGCGGCGGCGAGCGCGGCCGCATCGGATTGGCGGCGCAACTCGCCGCGCCCGCCGATCTCGTGCTGCTCGATGAGCCCACCAACCACTTGGATCTCGAAACGACGCAGTGGCTCAAGGAGTATCTCGATTCGTACGATGGCACGGTGCTGATGATCAGCCACGACCGCGCCTTCCTGGATGACACCGTCGACCATGTGCTGCACATTTCCGGGCGCACGGCCACCGCCTACCGCGGCGGCTACTCGGCGTTCGTGACGCAGCGCGCGGAGCGGCAGCTTGCCCTCGAGCGACAGGTCGCGCAGCAGCGGCAGTTCATCGCCAAGGAAGAGGACTACATCCGCCGCAACATCGCCGGGCAGAACACCGCGCAGGCGAAGGGGCGTCGCACGCGCCTGGCGCGCCTGCCGCGCCTCTCCCCGCCCCCCGGCGAGAGCGACGCGATGACGTTACGCCTCGAGATTTCCGAGCGCGGGGGCGATCAGGTGCTGGTGGCGGAGAAGTTGACCGTCGGGGTGCCGGACCGCGTACTGGTGCGCGGCTTCACCGCGGCGGTGCGGCGCGGCGACGTCATTGCGCTCGTCGGCCCCAATGGCGCGGGGAAGTCCACGCTCATCGCGACGCTGCTCGGCGAGCGCGCCGCGGTCACCGGTGGCGTCCGCATCGGCGGCTCGATCGGGGTCGAGTGCTTCCGTCAGGATCTCGCCCAGGTGCCGGCGGACAAGACGATCTACGATTGCATCGCCGATCTGCGCCCGCTCTGGACGCGCGGTCACATCCAGAACCACCTCGGCTGCTTCGGATTCTCGGGCGAAGAGGTGCAGTGGAACACCAACACGCTGTCCGGCGGCGAGCGCGCGCGGGTGGCGCTCGCGCTCCTCACGCTGCGCAAGGCCAACTTGCTGGTGCTCGACGAGCCCACGAATCATCTCGACGTGGAGTCGATCGAGGCACTCGAGGACGCGATCGAGGACTACGAGGGCACCGTGATCGTGGTGAGTCACGATCGCGCCTTTCTCCGGGAGCTCGCCACGCGCGTGTGGGCGTTCGACGGCGACCGGGTGGAGGATTTCGCGGGGCCCTTCGTAGAGTGGGAGACGATGGCGGCGGCGCGGACGGGCCGAAGACGCAGCGAGCTCGCAGAGCGTGACGCGACGTCGCGCGAGCGGGCGCGCGCGGAATCGAAGCGTTCCGCGGGCTCGAAGCGCGATGGCGCGGAGGAGACTCGACGAGCGCGACGCGCCGTAGAGGCGAGCGAGCACGAGGTACAACGGCTGGAGGCGCGGATCGCGGAGCTGCGGCACCAGCTCGCGGACCCCGCGCTGTACACTGCCGGGGGCGATAGTGCGCGACGCGCGGCGGGCATCGGTTCGGAGCTTGAACAGGCGACGCGCGACCACGAGGGCGCGCTCGCGAGATGGACGGGGGCCATGGAGCAACTGGAACGAACAGCAGTCCGTAGTCCGCAGGGAGCTAGTAGCGAGTAGGGACCGCCGTCGTTCCTACGCCCTACTTGCTCCCTACGGACTACGGACTACGGACTATGGACTGCTGTTCTGTTCTAATCGTCTCTCAACGCGATCGCCGGATCCAGCCCCGCCGCGCGATTCGCCGGTATCCAGCACGCCACTACCGCGATCGCGAAGAACAACACCGCCACTGCCGCGAACGTGATCGGATCCGTGGGCGCGACGCCAACGAGCATACTGCGCATCACCCGCGTCAACGCGGACGACGCGATGAAGCCGAGCGCGATCCCCGCGAGACTCAGCCGCACGCCCTGCCCGATCACGAGCCGGAAGATCCCCTGTGTGGGCGCGCCGAGCGCTATCCGGACGCCGATCTCCGCCGTGCGCTGGCGCACCGCGGTGCTCAGCACGCCGTAGAGTCCTACGCCGCTGAGCAGCACCGCGATGCCAGCGAAGGCACCGATCAGCAGGAGCGCGAAGCGCGTGTTCGCGCGAGCTTGCGTCACGTACGCGCTGAACGGCCGGATCCGGGAGACGGGCGTGGATGGCTCGAGCTCGGCCACGGCCCTTCGCACCGCCGGGGTGAGCAGCGATGGATCACCGGAGGCGCGCACCACCCAGCTCGACGCGTTGCCGAATCCGGTCTCGCCGTCGGTGAAGAACATCGCCTCGCGCCCAGCGGACACGAGCGTCTCGTGCCGCTGGTGACGCACCACGCCGACCACGTCCACCCATTCGGCGGTATCGGTGCGGAAGCGGACGAGCAGTCGCTTGCCGACCGCCCCATCGCCCGGGAAGGCCTTCGCGGCGAGCAGACTGTCGATGATCACCGCCTGCGACTTCAACGCGTTCTCGGCCTCGGTGAAATCACGCCCGGCGAGGATCGGCGTGCGCATCGCCGCGAAGTAGCCCGGCATGACGACGTGCAGGTTGCCCTGGTGGAACTCCGCCGGGTCCCGCGCCGCGGCGTCGGTCCCCCAGCGGGCGTTCGCCTCTTGCCCATCGAGCGGGAGAGGGAAGACCGCCGTCACCGCCGTCACCCCCGGGATCGCCGCCAGCTTGTCGTGCAGCGCGCGTTGGAACGCCGCGGAGGCGTCGGGCGTGCGGGCGTTCGCATTCTGCACATTGAAGGTGAGCACCCCCCGCGGGTCGAAGCCCGGATCGGTGTTGGCGAGGGTGAGGAAGCTGCGGAACATGAGCCCGCCGCCGATGAGCAGGACGAATGCGAGCGCGACCTCCGCCATGACCACGGTGTTGCGGAGCAGCTTGCCGCCGCCGAGCTCCGCCGTGCGGCCGCTCTGTCGCAGCACGCCCATCATGTTCGGCCGCGACGCGCGCAGCGCGGGCACGATGCCGAAGAGCGATGCCGCCACGAGTCCGGCGAGCGCGGCGAAGCCGAGCACGCCGGCGTCCAGCGAGACATCGCCGATCTGCGGCAGATCCTGCGGTCCGATGGCCACGAGCGCACTCACGCCGAGCTTGGCCACCACCAGCCCGAGCACGGCGCCCCCCGCCGAGAGCACGAGCGACTCCACGAGCATCTGCCGGATGAGTCGCATCCGGCTCCCGCCGAAGGCGGCGCGCACCGCGAGCTCCCGTTCGCGTCGTGAGGTGCGCACGAGAATGAGATTCGCAACGTTCGCGCAGGCGATGAGCAGCACGAAGAGCACGGCGCCCATGAGCGCGAGCAGCGCCGGCTTCACATCGGCCGCGAGGTTCGCCCGCAGGGGCTCCACGCGATAGTACACACCCGCGGTGCTATCGATCGGAAAGCGCCGGCGCAGATCCGCGCCGAACGCATCCACCTGCGCGCGCGCGGCGCCGAGTGTGGCGCCCGCTTTGAGCCGGCCGAGCATCCGGAAGACAACGTTGATGCGCGATGCCGTGCTCCAGTCGATGCGCGCCGCCATGAGGAGATCGGGAACGCGCGTAATGTTCATGCGCGGTGGCAGGAGGAGCTCGAAGCCGGGCGCGAGCACCCCCACCACATGCGCGTGATTCCCGCCGAGGGCGAATGTCTGGCCCACGGCGCCCTTCTCCCCACCATAGCGCCGCTGCCAGAATCCGTAGGTCAAGATCACCGAGACGTCGAGTGGCGGCGGGGGCGGCACAGTCGCGCCGGGCACCGGGCGCGGTGGCGCGGGTGGGGCGCTGCCATCGGCGTCGCTAAAATCGCGGCCCACCGCGAATTTCGCACCGAGGAGACCAGTGAGATTGGTCGTCACGAACGCGGTGCTCACCTGCTCCGGCTCGGCATTGTCCCCGGAGAGCGGTTGCCGGAAGGTGATGACGCCGGCCGCATTCTCGATCAGGGGCACCTGCGCGCGAAGATCGTTGACGTCCCCCGGCGCGAACTCGAAGTCCCGCACGTTCCGATTGCGCAGGTCACTCGTGATGAGCACGAGCCGGTCCGCGTTCGGATACGGCAGCGGCCGCAGGAGCACGGCGTTCACGACGCTGAAGATCGCGGTGCTGGCGCCGATGCCGAGCGCGAGCGTGATGAGCGCGGTGAACGCGAAGGCGGGGCTTTTTCGCAGGGTGCGGAACGCGTACGTGACGTCCTTCAGGAACGTCCCCATGGCGAAGAGGCCTCCGCGTTCGGGGAATCGCAGTCAGAAGAGCAGTCCATAGTCCATAGACCGTAGTCCGCAGGGAGAAAGTTGCAAGTGGGAAGGGCGGCCGTTCTCACCACCTACTGTCTCCCGACGGACTCTGGACTATGGACTACGGACTATGGACTGCAGTTGCTCTAGTCATCCCGCAACGCCGTCGCCGGATCCAACACCGCCGCGCGATACGCGGGGATCCAACACGCCACCACGGCGATGGCGAAGAAGAGCAACGCGACCGCAGCGAAGGTGGCCGGATCCGTCGGCGCCACGCCCACGAGCATACTTCGCATCACACGCGTCAGCGCGAGCGCCGCCGCGAATCCGACGGCGATGCCTGCCACGCTCAGGCGAACGCCTTGTCCGATCACGAGCCGGAAGATCCCCCGCGCCGGCGCGCCAAGCGCCATGCGCACGCCGATCTCCGCCGTGCGCTGCCGCACCGAGGTGCTCAGCACACCGTACAGCCCCACGCCGCTCAGCACCACGGCAATGACGGCGAAGGCGCCGATCAAGACGAGCGCAAACCGCGTGCTCGCACGCGCCTCGCCGACGTAGGCGCTCATCGGCCGCAGATCGGCGACCGGCGTGGTCGGATCGAGCTCGGCCACCGCCTTCCTCACCGCCGACGTGAGCCGGAGCGGATCGCCGTCGGTGCGCACCACCCAGGTGCTCGCGAAGCCGAAGCCGAACTCGCCGTCGGGGATGAACATCGCCATCCGCCCTTCCTGCGCGAGCGACTCGTGGCGCTGGTGCCGCACGACGCCGATCACGTTCACCCATTCGGCCGTGTCGGCTCGATAGCGCACGTACAGACGCTTCCCCACCGCCTGTTCGCCCGGCCACACCGAGTCCGCCATCAGGTTGTCGACGATCACCGCCTGTGACGCCACCTGATTCTCCGCATCGCCAAAATCACGTCCCGCGATGATCGGCGTCCGCATCGCGGCGAAGTAGCCGGGGATCACGCTATGCGCGTTCGCCTGGCGGAAGGCCGCCGGATCGCGCACCGCCGCCTCGGTCCCCCATCGCACGTTGGCGAGCTGCCCATCGAGCGGAAGGGGAGATACCGCCGTGACCGCTGTCACGCCGGGGATCGCGGCCAATCGGTCGTGGAGCGCGCGCTGGTACGCGGCGCGCGTCTCGTTCGTGCGCGCGCGCGCGTTCTGGACGCTGAAGGTGAGCAGTCCCCGCGGATCGAAGCCGGGGTCGGTGTTCGCGAGCGCGAGGAAGCTGCGGAACATCAGCCCGCCGCCGATGAGCAGCACGAACGCCAGCGCGACCTCGGCCGTGACCACACTGTTCCGCAGGATCCGCCCACCGCCGAGCTCGGACGTGCGGCCGCTCTGTCGCAGAGTCGCCATCACGTTCGGGCGCGAGGCCCGGAGCGCCGGGATCACGCCGAAGAGTGACGCGGCCCCGACCGCGGCCAGCATCGCGAACGCGAGCACGCCCACGTCGAGCCCCACTGCGCCGATGTGCGGCAGATCCTGCGGGCCGACCACCGTGAGCAGCGCGACGCCGATCCTCGCGACCACCAGGCCGAGCGCCGCGCCGGCGACGGACAGCACGAGCGCCTCGGAGAGCATCTGGCGCACCAGGCGGGCGCGACTGCCGCCGAAGGCCGCGCGCACGGCAAGCTCGCGCTCACGGCGCGAGGTGCGCACGAGGATGAGATTCGCGACGTTGGCGCAGGCGATGAGCAACACGAAGAGCACCGCCCCCATCAACGCGAGCAGCGCCGGTCTCACATCGGTCACGAGCTCGGTGCGGAGCGACGTCACCTGCCAGTAGACGCCGGCCGTCTGCTTGATCGGAATGCGTTTCCGGAGGTCGGCGGCCACGGCGTCCAGTTGCCCCTGCGCGGCGCCCAGCGTGGCACCCGGCTTGAGGCGCCCGATGAGGCGGAAGATCACGTTGATCCGGGAACCGTTGGTGAAGTCGATGCGCGACGCCACGAGCAGATCGGGCGTGCGCACCACGTGGAAGCGCGGCGGCAGCAGCAGCTCGAAGCCCGGCGCGAGCACGCCCACCACGTGCGCGCGACTCCCGCCCAGATCGAACACGCGGCCGATCACCGACCGGTCGCCGCCGAAGCGCCGCACCCAGTAGTCATGGGTGAGCAGCACGTAGACATCGACGATCGGCGGCGGCGGCGCATTCGCCGGCTGCGGGCCGGGGGGCTGCGGCGGCAGGGGG
>JAYUMO010000302.1:0-3812 GCA_043762555.1 Gemmatimonadaceae bacterium
CGCGTGCACCGGCGGCTCGCGCGCTACGACGCGCCGGTGCTCGAGGGCGTCGTGCACGCCGACCCCACTTTCGCCGCGGCGATGGCGGCGCGCACGCGCGACAAGATCGAGGAGCTCCGCCGCGCCCTCGACGCGGTACACGCCGTGGGCGACGAGGCCGAGGCGCATCGCGCGCGGATCATGGCCAAGCGGCTGCGCTATCTCCTCGATCCGGTGGCCGCGATCATCCCCGCCGCGCCGCCGGTGATCGAGCGTCTGCGCGAGCTGCAGGATCTGCTCGGCGCGCTCCACGACGCGCACGTCTTCGCCCCCGAGCTGGTGGCCGCGACCTTCACCGCGGTGGGCGAGCACGCGCGGCGCGAATCGCTGGCGGTCGTGGCCGGCGGCACGAAGGGGCGCGCCGCGCGGCGGGTGCACCGGCGCGATCCGCGACCCGGGCTGATCGCGCTCGGCGAGCGCGTACGCGCGCGCGGCGACGCGGCCTTCACGCACGTGCGCGACGCGTGGCTCGCCGGCGGCGCCGAGCGCGTGCTCGCCGACGCCGCCCGCGTCGCGGCGGCGCTCGACGCGCGCGGGCGGGCGATGCTGGAGATCGAGCGCAAGTTCCTGCTCGCCCGTTTCCCATCCGGCGCGGCGGAGGCGCCGGCGGTGGAGATCGAGCAGGGCTACGTGCCCGGCGACCGGCTTCGCGAGCGGCTCCGCCGCGTCACGTCGCCCGACGGAGTGCGGTGGTACCGCACCGTGAAGGCCGGCGCCGGCCTGGTGCGCACCGAGATCGAAGAGGAGACGACGCAGGAGATCTTCGAAGTGATGTGGCCGCTCACCGAAGGAAAGCGTGTGCACAAACAGCGACATCGCGTGCCGGACGGCGATCTGGCCTGGGAGATCGACCACTTCCTGGACCGCGATCTCACGCTCGCCGAGGTGGAGCTCCCCGCCGCGGACGTGCTCCCCGTGCCGCCCGACTGGCTGCAGCCGCACGTGGTGCGCGACGTGACCGACGAACCGGAGTACGTGAATTACAATCTGGCGCGCTGACGGGGCGACACGGGTCGATCGCTACAGCGCGCGGCCGGTCCAGGTCACGCTCCACTCGCGGGTCTCGGCGGGCTCGAGCCAGGTGGCGCCCTTCCACGTGCTGAGCGCCTCGGTGAGCGAGTCGGGGGCGCCGGAGCTCGGGCCCAGCGAGAAGTGGACCGGCGGCCGGTACTTGGGATGCCCCGTCCATCCTTTGCGATTGATCCAGATCGCCACGAAGGGCGCGCGCGTCGCGTCGAAGGTCACGTCGAGCCGCGCGTCCTCCTCGATGATCGCGGCGCGCCCGGTGGGCGAATCCACGAACAGGCGGCACGCATAGCGGCGCGCCACGCCGTCGGGACGGGACAGGTCCAGCAGCTTCCCCGCGGCGGCGACACGCGGCCAGCGGTTCTCCGCCCCCACCCCGCCGAGCTCCACGCCGTGCTGCCGCCAGACGCGCACGCGCGCGCCGTCGGGCATCTCGATGCGGGTGTGCTTGGTGAGCGGGAAGAGCGGGTGCGCGCACCAGATGTACGGCAGGCGGTCGAGTCCGTCGTTGCTGACGGCGTAGCGCATCTCCACCCGCCCATCGTTGGCCACGTAGAGCGCGCGCACGAATCGGTACGGCATCCGGTCGCCCACCCAGCCGCAGGTCGCGTACACGCCTTCGTCGCGCGTGGTGAGCGCGAAGGTGCTCGCCTGGCTCCAGAGCTCCCCGTGATCGGGGAGCGAGAGTCCGCTGTAGGCGTTGGGCAGATGCAGCGCCGTGTAGCGGCCGCTGATCGCCGGCAAGCTGCACGCGGCGGCGGTGGGGAAGCACTCATCGAATCCGCCGCTCTCGCCGTTCGCGCCGTACTCCGAGCCGTCGTCGGTGTGGCGGTGCGGGATCTTGGGATCGCTCCAGAGCCATTCCCGCCCGCCGGTCTGCATGGAGATGATGCGCCCGCCGAGGGAGGGGGCGATGACCACGCGCGTGTCGCCGGCGCGGAGCTCCGCGGTGCCGTAGCCCGGTGCGGCGGTGGCGGTCACGCGATCATCGACGGGTCGATGCCGCGCGTCGCGAGGATCCGCGCGACGGTGTCGCCGATCTTGTTGTTCGGCGTGCTCGCGCCCGCCGTCACGCCGATCCGCAGCGGGCCCGCGCCGGCGAGCCACCCCACGCGCTCCGTCTCCTCGTTGCCTCCGATCGGTTTGTGGCGCACCGCGCCGCGCTCCGGATCGATCGCGGTGGCATCCTCCACATGGTACGTGGTCACGCGCTCGGCGCAGATCGCCGCGAGCGAGATCGTGTTGCTCGAGTTGTAGCCGCCGACCACGACCATCACGTCGAGCGGCTCGGCGAGCAGCGCTTGCACCGCATCCTGCCGGTCCTGCGTCGCGCTGCAGATGGTGTCGAAGGAGCGGAAGTGCGCCGAGCGGTAGGCGGCGCCGCGCGCGCGTTCCATCGCGGCCCCGATCTCCTCCGCGATCGCGAGCGACTCGCGCGCGAGCATCGTCGTCTGATTCGCGACGCCGATCTTCACGAGGTGGGCGTCGGGATCGAATCCCGGGGACAGCGCCGGCGCAAAGCACGCGAGGAGCTCCTCGCGCCGCCCGCGCCCTTCGAGGTACTCGCAGACGACGCGCGCCTCCGCCATGTCGCGCACGATCAGATACTGGCTCCCGGGATGGGTCTCCACCTGCGACGCCGTCGCGCGCGTCTCTTCATGGTAGTGCTTGCCGTGGATGACCGAGGTGAAGCCGTCGCGCGCGTAGCTTTCCACGCGTTTCCAGACGTTGAGCACGGAGCCGCAGGTGGTGTCCACCATGATGCACCCGATGGCGCGCAGCGTGGCGAAGTCCTTCATCGAGACGCCGAACGCCGGGATGATGACCACGTCCTCCGCCGCGACGTGCGAGTAGTCGAACCCCCCGTCGGCCGGCACGAGGATCTCGACGCCCATGGCGCGCAGATTCGCGTTGACGTGTGGATTGTGGATGATCTCGCCTACCAGCATCACGCGCCGGTCGGGGAACTTGCGCCGCGTCTGGTACGCGTACTCCACCGCCCGCTCCACGCCGTAGCAGAAGCCGAACTCGTGCGCCAACCGCACGGTCAGGTCGCCGGCGGCGAGGGTGTAGTCGCGCGTGCGCAGCAGGTCCACGAGCCGCCCGGCGTAGTCCGCCTCGAGCGTGCCCTGCACCTCGGCCTTGAGGCCGAATCCCTTGCGGAAATAGGTGGCGTCGCCGGCGCCGGTCATGCCGCGCAATCTAGCGTTCGGTGCCGTCCGGGGGGAACGCGCGGCGTCGTACGGCCGGCCTTCGGTTCCCCGCGCCGCGCGCGAGCGCTAGCATCCCCGCATGACCCCCGCCACGCCGCTGCCGCCGCTGCTCCGCCCGCGCGCCATCGCCAAGGGCGACGCGATCGGCGTCGTGACGCCCAGCTCCACGCCGCGCGGCGGATGGCTGCTGCGCGGCGTGAAGGCGCTGGAGCACGCGGGCTTCTCGGTGGTGCTCGACCCGGAGATCACCGACAGCCGGCGATTCAAACGGGTGGAGGACGAGCGGCGCGCCGAGAACTTCATGAGCATCTGGCTCGATCCGCGCGTGAAGGCGGTGATCGCCGCCACCGGCGGCTACGGCGCGGTGCGCATCCTCCCGCACCTGGAGGCCGATGTTTTCCGGAAGAATCCGAAGATCTTCATCGGCTACTCCGACATCACGGCGCTCCATCTCTGGATGATGCGGCGCTCCGGGCTGCGCACCTTCCACGGCCCGACGGTGGATGACCTGATCCCGACCACCCGCGACCCGAC